>DASRZG010000078.1:0-8701 GCA_035686585.1 Phycisphaerae bacterium | reverse complement strand
CGTCCACCCGCTCCCAGGGCCCCTCGTGGCAGAACATCACCGTCCGCCCGTCCGGCCTGTAGTTGGGATGGCCGATCCAGCAGCGGTCCTCGTGGATCACCGTCGCCGTCCCCGTGGCCGCGTCCACCTCCACCAGCCGGGACCGCGGTTTGGCGGCAAACTGGGTGGGAAACGCATCCCAGCCCTCCTTGGCGGGAATCCGGTCTTCCGAACGCATCTCCGTCAGCACCACCCGCGAGTGATCGGCGGTCGCGCTGTAGTAGACCCCGTTGCCCGCCCATTCCCGCGGGACGGTGTAGATCACCCGTTCGGACATCTCGGCCAGGTCCAGCCGCCGCAGCTCCCGCCCGGCCCCGTACAGCATCGACGAGCCGTCGCGGCCCAGCTCGCCGAAGAACGCCCGCAGATGCTCCGTGTCCGTCAGACACAGCCCCTGCCCGCTGGCCACGTCCAGCAGGTAGTGCCGGTACACGCCGTCGTCGCGGTTGGACGAGATCAGCACCGAGCGGGAATCGGGAGTCCACATGTTCAGGTAGAAGTACTGATGGTGGCTCCAGCAGTCGGTCGGCGTGATCCGCTTGACCGTCCTCCCCGTCAGCTCGTCCGCGTACGTGTGGGATTCAAACGTGCAGGTTTCGCCGGGTTTCATGGTCCTCTCCTGGTGGTGAGTGGTCCGGAACGGTCATAACTGCAACGACGCCAAATGGCAAGCCGATCGGAAAGCTCTTTGTGTTCTTCGTGCCCTTTGTGGTTCCAGTCTGTTCCCGCCGCCGTTGACACCCCACCACGGAACGCACACAATCGTCGGCGTATGGCCGAGATCGTCACGCCGGCGCCGGTGAAGTTGATCGTGGGGATGCTGTCCGCGCGGGCGGATTTGCTGGGGCGGGCGGTCGAGCGGCTGGAGGGGGCGTACGGGCCGGTGGACGTGACGGGGGAGGTGATGGAGTTCGGCTTCACGGACTACTACGAGAGGCAGATGGGCAAACGCCTGCTGCGGCAGTTCGTGGCGATGGAGCGGCTGATCGACCCGGGCCAGATCGGCCCGATCAAGGCGGCGACCAACGCGATGGAGGCGGAATTCGCCGCCACCGACGCCCCGCCGCCGAGGCCCGTGAACCTCGACCCCGGCTACGTCACCGAAAGCAAGCTGGTGCTCGCCAGCACCAAGGACTTTTCGCATCGTATATACCTGGGCGGCGGCATCTTCGCGGAGGTGACGCTGACGTACAGTCACGGGCGGTGGACGGGCCATCAGTGGACGTTCCCGGACTACGCCTCCGGGGCGTACGACGCCTTCCTGGACGCCGCCCGGCGGAAGCTTCGCGGGCAACTCGGGCGCAAGGAGCGACGGGAATGATCGTATGGGCGGCATGGGCCGCGGGGGCGGCGGCGCTGGTGTTGTCGGCGGCGATTACCCCGCTGGCGATGCGGATCGCGCGCCGGACGGGCTTCGTGGCCGCCCCCAGCCCCGACCGCTACCACACCCACCCCACGCCCCTGCTGGGCGGGGTGGCGATCCTGCTTGCGATCCTGATCCCGTCGGTGGCCGTGCTGGCGCTGGCGGTCTTCTGGAACGGGCGGGCCATCCCCGCGTGGCTGCCGGCCGGCGTCAAGCTGCACGTGCCTGGCATGGCGGCCCGGGCCCCGCTGGCATTGGGCATCCTGGGCGGGGCGGTGGCCCTGCACGTGATCGGGCTGATCGACGACCGGAGGCGCCTGGGCCCGTGGCTGAAGCTGGCCGCCCAACTGGCGGTGGCGGCGGCGGTGGTGCTCGGCGGGCGGGTCCGCCTGCTGGAGCTGCTCGGCGAGCCGCTCAGCTCGATCGCCACCATCGGCTGGCTGGTGGTGGTGATCAACGCGATGAACTTCCTGGACAACGTCGACGGCCTGGCCGCCGGGGTGACCGCGATCTGCTCGGCCGCCCTGCTGGCGGCGGCGCTGGGGGCGGGGCAGTTGTTCGTGGCCGGCTGGCTGGTGCTGCTGCTGGGGGCGGCATTGGGGTTCCTAATCCATAACTTCCCGCCGGCGAAGGTCTTCATGGGCGACGCGGGGTCGCTGGTGCTGGGCTACTTCCTGGCGATCCTGACGGTGCTGACCACCTACTACCGGCCCGGACCGGCCGGGGAGGGCGCCTACTACGGCGTCTTCGCCCCCGTGGTGCTGCTGGCCGTGCCGCTGTACGACACCGCCAGCGTGATGATCCTGCGGATCCGCCAGGGGCGCAGCCCGTGGGTGGGCGACACCAGCCACTTCTCCCACCGGCTGCTGGCCCGCGGCATGAGCCCGCGGAAGGCGGTGCTGACGATCTACCTGGCCACGGCCGCCACCGCGGCCGGGGCGACGCTGCTGCCGCACCTGGGCGCGTTCGGGGCGTCGGTGGTGTTCGCCCAGACGCTGGGGATCGTGCTGATCATCGCCCTGCTCGAATCGGCGGACCGGAGGGGGCGGGAATGACCGGCGCCCTCCGATCGCCCGTCGCGGGCCCCTCGCCGGTGGCGCGCCGGCTGGAGTGGGCGGCGCTGCTGTGCATCCTGGCGGTCCTGGTCGCCCGCTGCTTCATAAGCGAGATGCCCTTCCGCATCTCCGAGCTGTCCACGGCGCCGACGCCGGAAAGCCCGTACAACCCCCCCGATGAGCTGCTCCGGCTGATCATGGCGACGGCCCTGCTGGCGGCGGCGCTGCTGTGGGCGCTCGCCCGGGCGGTCGGCCCGCGGGCGACGATTCGCGGGCCGGTGATGGCATTGGGCGTGATCGCCTTCGCGGGCTGGTCGCTGCTTTCGGCGCGGGGTGCGGTGGACGCCCGGGGGGCGCTGACGGCGTGGCTGGAGCAGGTGGCGATCCTGGCGGCGGCGGTGGCGATGCTGAACCTGGCCGGCGACGGGCGGAAGTGGGCTCTGGTGGTGGTCGTGCTGGCGGCGCTGGCCGGGACGATGGGGGTCAAGGCCGTCTTCGAGGTGCTGGTGGAGGTGCCGGAGCGGATCGGGCAGTTCCAGGCCGACAAGGTCGCCCAGCTCGCGCGGGCGGGCCTGAGGCCGGGGAGCCCGGGGGCCCGGATGTTCGAGCGGCGCCTGACCGATCCGTCGGCGCTGGGCTTTGTGGCCCTGGCGAACGTGTTCGCGTCGCTTCTGGTCGTGCTGTCGGCGGCGGGCGCGGCGCTGGCGGTCGAGAAGTTCGCCGACGCCCGGAAGCGCCCGCTTCCCCAGCCGCGAGAGCCGGGCGAGATCTCCCTGCCCCTGCTGGCGGCGGTGGTGACGCTGCTCCTGCCGGCCGGGGGCGTGGCGGCCCTGATCCTGACGCGGAGCAAGGGCGGCATCGCGGCCGGGGCGATCTCGGCGCTGACGGCGGCGGCGGTCGTCCTGGGCCGGCGGGTGCTGGCGCGGCACCGCCGCAAGGTGCTGACGGCGTGCGGGGGGGCGCTGGTGGCGGCCGTAATGGCCGTGGCGGTCCTTGGCGTCAACCGCGGCGGCCTGCCCAGCCGGAGCATGCAGGTCCGCTGGGAGTACTGGGTCGGCGGCGCGGGCGTCGTGGCCGAGTCGCCCTGGACGGGCGTCGGCCCGGGCAACTTCGGACACGCCTACCTTCGCCACCGCCTGCCCGAGGCGGCCGAGAGCACCAAGACCGCCCATAACGTGCTCGTGGACGCCGCCTGCAATTACGGGCTGGTCGGGGCCGCGATCTACCTCGCCCTGCTGGGCGGGATGCTGGCGGCGATGACCCGACCGGGCGGGGAGCCGTCCCCGATCGACCACGCCCGCGCCGGCCCGCCGCCGGCGGCGGTGATCGCGATGCTGGCGGCCGTGGCGGCGGCGGCGCGCGGGGTCGTGGCCGGGGCGACGGACCCGGCCCTTCTCTTCCTGGAGGCATTCCTGCCCGCGGCGGTCTTTGCCGCCATGGGCGTGCTGGCGACGTGGGCGGGCGATTCGCTGGGGGCTGACCGCCTCCCGGGGCGGCGGGCGCGGATCGTCCTGGGCTGCGGGGTGGCGGGCTTCGCCCTGCACAACCTCATCACCTACACCCTCTGGGCGCCGGGACCGGCCACCGTCTTCTGGATCGCCGCCGCCGCCGTCGCCGGCGCGGGGGTGGGAGGCTGGACGCCCCGGGTGCCCACGCCCGTCCGATGGGCCCTGACCGCGGCGCTGGCCGCGGGAATCGTCGCGGCCGCCGTCGTGCTGGTCCGGCCCGTCTGGCGCCGGACCGCGCTGGTCCGGGAGGTCTCGGGCCGGCTCGTCCAGCGGCGCGGGCTCGACGCCGTCCGGGCCCTGTCCGACGCCGCCGACGCCGACCCGCTCGACGGCATCACCCCCGCCGACCTGGCCCGGCTCCTTCTGGCCTGGCAGGAGGGCGCCCACCCGGCCACGTTCCCATCCGCCGTCAAAGCCGCCCAAACGGCGTGGCGGCGATCCCCCACCGCCACGCACGCGGACCTGCTCAGCCGGGCGCTGGGCGACGACGGCCGGGCCGTGGACATGGCAGCCGAGGCCGTCCGGCTCGACCCCATGAACCCCCGCCTCCGCATCCGCCACGCCGCGGTGCTGCTGGCTCACGAACGCCCCGACGACGCCCGCGCCCAACTCCAACGCGCCCGCGCCCTCCACGACGCCCTGCCCGCCGACAGTGACCTCCGCCTGAACGACGAAGAGCTCCGGGAGTTAGAGGAACTGTTCCAGAAGATCAGATAACCGGGCACTTCGCGTCTCCCATTCGTGTAATTCGCGCAATTCGTGGACATCGCTGTTTCCTCTTCCTCTTCTTCAATTCGTGCGATTCGTGGTAAAAGGGACTGGAATGAGAGACCGGTCTCGAAAACTGCTGATCATCGCGGTGGTGGCGGCCGGGCTGGCGGTCATTGATGTGGCCCTGTCGGTCCGCGTGTTCCGCCCGCGCCTGCTGGATGCGAACCTCTACGCCGGGGGCAACGACCGGCCCGCGCCCTTCACCGCCGACCGGTACGCGGCCGTGCTGGAACACTACGTCGACGCGGACGGCCTGGTCGACTACCAGACCCTGAAGAACAGCACGGACGGGCTGAACCAGTTCCTGCGGGCGGCCGCCCGCCTGGACCCGAAGACCCACGACGCCTGGCCGGAGAACAGGAAGATCGCCTTCTGGGTGAACGTCTACAACGCGCTGACGCTGCGGGTGGTCACGGACCATTACCCGATCCGCCCGTCGGGCCTGCGCCGGCTGCGGTACCCGCCCGAAAGCATCCGGCAGGTCCCGGGAGTGCGGGAACGGCTGCGGTTCGTGGTGATGGGCGAGCAGGTGACCCTCGACGACGTGGAGCGCCGCCTCCGCCAGAGTTCCGACGATCCAAGGCTTCACATGGCGACGGTCCGCGCCGCGAGGGGCTCGGGGCCGCTGCGGAAGGAGCCTTACGAGGGCGACAAGCTCGACGAGCAGCTCGACGACCAGGCCCGGCGGTTCCTGCGGAACCCCGCGAGCTTCCGGATCGACCGCCAGGCGGGCAAGGTGTACCTTTCCTCCCTCTTCCAGTGGTTCGGCGGGGACTTCGTCGCGGCCTACACCCCCCAGGAGGGCTTCGGCGCTCACCGCGGCGAGGTCGCCGCGGTGCTGAACTTCGTTGCCGGCTACCTGGAGCCGGCCGAGGCGGAGTATCTCCGCACGGGGGCGTTTGCCGTGGAATACGCGGAGTTCGACTGGGGGCTGAACCGGCAGACACACAGCCCATCGCGGGTTAAACGACAGTAGAAGGATGTGCCTTTGCGTCCGGTCCTGTCGCTGTTTCTGTTCAATCCGCAATCCGAAATCCGCAATCCGAAATCCTCCTCACTCCCCTGACTGGGCTTTCCACCGCCAGTCGCGGATCTCCGGCATGTCCTCGCCGTGGCGGCCGATGTACTCGGTGTGCTCCATGAGCTTGTCCCGGAGTTCCTTCTTGAGGTAGGCGGCGCCCGCCCCCACCTCCGGCACGCGGTCGATGACGTCGCCGACGAGGTGGAAGCGGTCCATGTCGTTGCGGACCAGCATGTCGAACGGCGTGGTGGTGGTGCCTTCCTCCTTGTAGCCCCGAACGTGCAGGTTGCGGTGGTTGGTCCGCCGGTACGTCAGCCGGTGGATCAGCCACGGGTAGCCGTGGAAGGCGAAGATGATGGGCTTGTCCTTCGTGAACAGCAGGTCGAAGTCCTGGTCGCTGAGCCCATGGGGGTGCTCGGTCTGCGGCTCGAGGGTCATCAGGTCCACCACGTTGATCACGCGGATCTTCAGTTGGGGCAGCCGCTGCCCGAGCATCTGCACGGCCGCGAGGGTCTCGATGGTCGGCACGTCGCCGCAGCAGGCCATCACGACGTCGGGCTCGCCGTCGCGGTCGTTGCTGGCCCAGTCCCAGATGCCCACCCCGGCGGTGCAGTGCTTGACCGCGGCGCCCATGTCCAGCCACTGCGGCTGGGGCTGCTTTCCGGCGACGATCACGTTGACGTAGTTGCGGCTTCGAAGGCAGTGGTCGGTCACCGACAGCAGCGTGTTGGCGTCGGGCGGCAGGTACACGCGGACGACCCCGGCCTTCTTGTTGACCACGTGGTCGATGAAGCCCGGGTCCTGGTGGCTGAAGCCGTTGTGGTCCTGCCGCCAGACGTGGCTGGTCAGCAGGATGTTCAGCGAGGCGATGGGCCTGCGCCAGGGGATCTCCCGGGTGACCTTCAGCCACTTGGCGTGCTGGTTGAACATCGAATCCACGATGTGGATGAAGGCCTCGTAGCAGGAGAAGAACCCGTGCCGGCCGGTGAGCAGGTACCCCTCCAGCCAGCCCTGGCAAAGGTGCTCGCTGAGCACCTCCATCACCCGCCCGTCGGGGGCGACGTGATCGTCGGTGGGCAGGATCTCGGCCATCGAGGCGCGGTCGGTCACCTCGAAGACGGCCGTCCACCGGTTGGACGCCAGCTCGTCGGGGCTGAAGACGCGGAAGGTGCCGGCGTTGCGCTTCATGACGTCGCGGATGAGCTGACCCTGGACGCGGGTGGCCTCGCCGTCGGCGGCGCCGGGGGCCGGCACGGCGACGGCGTAGTCGCGGAAGTCCGGCATCCGCAGGTCGTGCAGCAGCAGCCCCCCGTTGGCGTGGGGGTTGGCGCTCATTCGGCGCGGGCCCTTGGGCGGCAGATCGGCCAGCTCCGGCACCAGCCGGCCGGCGTCGTCGAACAGCTCCTCCGGGCGGTAGCTCCTCATCCACTGCTCGAGGATCCGGACGTGCTCGGGATTCTCGCGCATCTGCCCCATGGGGACCTGGTGCGAACGGAACGTGCCCTCCACCTGCCGCCCGTCCACCACCTTCGGTCCCGTCCAGCCCTTGGGGCTGGCCAGGATGATCATGGGCCAGCGCGGGCGGCGGCAGACGCCGCGGTCCCTCGCCTCGGCCTGGACCCGCCGGATTTCGGCAATCGCCTCGTCCAGCGCGGCGGCCATGAGCCCGTGCATCGCCTCCGGCTCGTCGCCCGCCACCCAGCGGGGCGCGTAGCCGTAGCCGACGAAGAGCTGCTCCAGCTCCTCCCGCGGTATTCGCGCCAGGACCGTCGGCCCGGCGATCTTGTAGCCGTTCAGGTGCAGGATCGGCAGCACGGCCCCGTCGCGGGCGGGATTGAGGAACTTGTTGGAGTGCCATCCCGCCGCGGCCGGTCCGGTCTCCGCCTCTCCGTCCCCGACGATGCACGAGACGATCAGCCCCGGATTGTCGAACGCCGCTCCGAAGGCATGGGCCAGCGAGTACCCCAGCTCCCCGCCCTCGTGGATCGAGCCGGGCGTCTCCGGGGCCACGTGGCTGGGGATGCCCCCGGGGAAGGAGAACTGCTTGAACAGCTTCCTCATGCCCTCCTCGTCGGGGGAGATGTCGGGATAGACCTCGCTGTAGGTGCCTTCCAGGTAGGCGTTGGCGACAGCCGCCGGCCCGCCGTGGCCCGGGCCGATCACGTAGATCATTTCCAGGTCGTATTGGCGGATGACGCGGTTGAGGTGCACGTAGATGAAGTTCAGCCCCGGCGTCGTGCCCCAATGACCCAGCAGCCGGGGCTTGATGTCCCCCGCCTCCAGCGGCCTTTTCAGCAGCGGGTTGTCGTACAGGTAAATCTGCCCCACCGACAGGTAATTCGCCGCCCGCCACCAGGCGTCGGTCCGTGCCAACTCCTCCGCGGACATCGGCTCTGCCATCGCCCCACTCCTTCTGTGGTCCGTGCCCCCCCCCGGGTCTGTTGGGACAGCGGCGTCGTCCCTGTCTGGCATTCTATGCCCGCCGGGAATCCGTCCGGTGGCGATTCGTGGCGGGCGATGTCCGGCCGCGACCGGCCACCGGTGCGGTCGGCAACGACACCCTCGTCTGGCCCGCCCTGGACCGGTACCTCGAGAAGCTCATCGGCGTGGACCTCACCGACGGGCCCGCCATGAGCACCGACGACTACGTCGCCGCCCTGGAGAAAGGCCCGGGCTGGCCGGGCGCGAACCGCGCGTCCCCCGGCAATGCTGGCCCGTGATGCGCCGCCGCTGCCCCCACGGGGCCGACTGCCCGTATTGCAGGGAATGGGGACTTGAGCCCGCGGCGGCGCACTCCCACGTCTGGGCCTTCCCCGTCGGGCCGCTGGTCATCGGGCTCCAGTACGACCGCACGCTTCTGGCCGAGCACGCCGACGCCGGCGAGTGGACCAAGTCCCGCGCCATCACCATGAGCCTGTCCAAGCCCATCCTGGCCGTGATGGCG
>DASRZG010000077.1:0-14987 GCA_035686585.1 Phycisphaerae bacterium | reverse complement strand
CTGCCCGCTCCCCGCCGAGACACCAGCCGGCAACGCACCGGCATCTTGTGCGCCACCAGGCGCAGCGCCGCCTTGGCGGTCTCCTCTTCCACCCCGCCGATCTCGTACAGGATCGTCCCGGGCTTGACGCAGGCGACCCAGCGTTCCGGCTCGCCCTTGCCCTTACCCATTCGCGTCTCCAACGGCTTGGATGAAATGGGCTTGTCCGGGAAGATGCGGATGTACACGCGCCCCTCGCGGTGGAGGTAGTGCGTCGCCGAGATGCGACCCGCCTCGATCTGCCGGCCGCTGATCCAAGCCGCCTCCATGCTCTGCAGCGCGTAATCGCCGTAGGAGACCGTGTTTCCACGCGTGGCTTTCCCACGGACGCGGCCTCGCTGGCTCTTGCGGTGCAATACTCGTTTCGGCATCAACGCCATGACAGCGTTCCTTCCTCTCCACTACGTCACTACTGCGAATCGCCTTCCGACGCATCCGACCCTTCGGGCGATTGTGCGGGGGCCTGCCGCCCCCCCGCCGCGGGCGCCTGCGAAGAGCCGCGCCGTCCGCCGCGCGGGCCGGAGGGGCCTCTGCCACCGCCGCCGGGGCCGCCACGACCCGGGCCGCCACGACCCGGACCGCCCGAGTCACGCCGCCTGGGACGCGCCGCGGGGGCCGTCGCCTCGGGCAGCGGCTCGCCGAACTTGCCCCGGTGAATCCACACCTTCACGCCCAGCACGCCGTAGGTGGTGAAGCTGGGCGCGAAGCCGTAGTCCACGTCCGCGTCCAGCGTCTGAAGCGGCACCGACCCGAAGCTCTGCTTGACGGACCGGCTCATCTCCGCCCCACCCAGCCGGCCCGACACCTGCACCCGGACGCCCCGGGCGCCCGCCTGCATGATCGTCTCCGCCCGCTGCTTGACCGCGCGGCGGAAGCTGGCGCGCCGCTTGAGCTGCTCGGCGATCGCCTCGGCCGCCAGTTGGGCGTCCAGGTCCGGGCGGCTGATCTCGACGACGTTGACGTTCACGCGGCGGTTGGTCAGGTCTTCCAGCGCTTCCTTGAGCTTCTCGACCTCCGCGCCACGGGGGCCGATGACCAGCCCCGGGCGCGCGGTCTTGACGGTCACCTTCACTTCTTCCCGGGTCCGCTCCACCTGCACCTCGCTGATGGCGGCGTAGGGGGGCTGGCGGTTGAGGCGTTTGTCGATGAAGCTGCGGATCTGGTAGTCCTCGACGAGGAACTCGCCGTAGTTGCTCTTGGGAGCAAACCACTTGCTCTTCCAGTCCAGCCGGATCCCGATCCGGAAACCGATTGGCGATACCTTCTGACCCATGTCTTTCCGCCGTTCCTACTCGTGGCCTTCCTCGACCACGATGGTAATGTGGCTGTTTCGTTTTCGAATCGGGAACGCCCTGCCACGGTCCTTGGGTCTCCAGCGTTTGATCTTCGGCGCCTCGTCCACGAAGGCCTCGTTCACGAACAGCAGTTCGACGTCCGCCTCCGCCTCGTCGGCGTTGGCCATGGCGCTGGCGAGGGCCTTTCGGACCATCGCCGCCGCCCGGTTCGGGGTGAACTGGAGGATGTTCATGGCGTCGTTCACGTCGCGGCCGCGGATCATGTCCACCACCGGCCTGACCTTGGTCGGGCTGATTCGGGCGTATCTGTGTACTGCTTTCCAAGCCATTGCCGTCTCTCCCGGCTCGAGCCGCTACTTTCGTTTGGCGGCGGTGTGCCCGCGGAACAGGCGCGTCGGGCTGAACTCCCCGAGCTTGTGTCCGACCATGTCCTCGGTGATCAGGACCTTGTGGAAGATCTTGCCATTGTGGACCTCGAAGCTGTGCCCGACGAACTCGGGCACGATCGTGCACGCCCGCGCCCACGTGCGGATCGGCTGGTGCGCACCCACCTCTTTCTGCCGCATCACCTTGCGGAAGAGCTTCTCGTCCACGTACGGGCCTTTTTTCAGGCTTCTGGCCATTGGCGTTACCCGATCTCTACTTCCTGCGAATCTTGGACTCGCCGTACCGCACGGTCTTGCGCCGCCGGAGGATCAGCTTGTCCGAGTCTTTTCGCCTCTTGCGCGTCTTGCCGCCCTTGGCGAGCTTGCCGGTGGGGCTGCACGACGGTCGGCCGCCCGCCCGCCGGCCCTCGCCGCCGCCCATCGGATGG
Source organism: Phycisphaerae bacterium (assembly GCA_035686585.1). Taxonomy (GTDB): domain Bacteria; phylum Planctomycetota; class Phycisphaerae; order SM23-33; family SM23-33; genus DASRZG01. The sequence continues at coordinate 12,839 of DASRZG010000077.1, read as the reverse complement.
GACACCGGGTTCTGAGCGGTCCCGCGCACGTGCGGGCGGCGTCCCAAGTGGCGTCTCCTGCCCGCCTTGCCCCAGCGGACGTTGCTGTGGTCGGTGTTGCCCAGTTGACCGATCGTCGCCCGGCAGCGGATGTCCACCATGCGCGTCTCGCCGCTGGGCAGCACCAGCACGGCGCGGTTGCCTTCCTTCGCCGACAGTCTCGCCACGCCCCCGGCCGTGCGGACCATCTTGCCGCCCTGGCCCGGACGCATCTCGATGTTGTGAACCTCCAGGCCGGTCGGGATCTTCTCCAGCGGCAGGCAGTTGCCCAGGCGGGGCTCGGCGGACCCGCCGGAGTAGACCTTCTGGCCCGCCTTCAGGCCGGCGGGGGCGAGGATATACCGCTTCTCGCCGTCGGCGTACTGGATCAGCGCGATGTGGCAGGAGCGGTTGGGGTCGTACTCGATCGTGGCGACCGTTCCCTCGACTCCGTCCTTGTCGCGCTTGAAGTCGATCACGCGGTACATCCGCTTGTGTCCCCCGCCGCGGAACCGCACGGTGGTCTTGCCCTGGTTGTTCCGCCCGCCCGTCTTCCTCAGCGGGCGCAGCAGCGACTTCTCGGGCTTGTGCCCGGTCACCTCGGCGTGCAGGTTCACGCTCGAGTCGCGTCGCCCCGCGGACGTCGGTTTGTAAACTCGTACTGCCATGGTCTCGCTCGTCCGTTTCTAGAACAGGTCAATGTGCTGGTCCGGGTGGAGAACCACCACCGCCTTCTTCCAGTGGCGGGTCACGCCCCGCTTGTACCCCACGCGGCGCGGCTTGCCCTGGCGGTTGGCGGTGCGGACCTCCAGCACCTTGACCCCGTAAATCTTCTCGATCGCCTGCCGGACCTGCGTCTTGTTGGCGTCCGGGTTGACGCGGAAGGCGTAGGCGTTCATCGCCTGGGCCTGGAACGTGCCCTTCTCCGTCACCATCGGCCTGACGATCACGTTGTAGATGTCGTTCTTCATTCCCGGCCCGGCGCCTCCAGCAAGGCATTCATGGCGTCCCGGGTCACCAGCATCTTCTGGCGGGTGGCCACGTCGTAGGCGTTCAGCTCCGCCGCCACCCGCACCGTCACGTCCGGGATGTTGCGGGCGCTCTTGTAGAGGTTCTCGTCGTTGGCGGCCAGCGTCAGCAGGCAGGAACGGTTGATGTGCAACTTGCCCAGCACCTCCGCCATCATCCGCGTCCGGGGCTCCTCGGCGGCCAGCCCGTCCACCACCAGGAGGTTCTCGCCCAGCAGCTTGGCCAGGATGGCCGAATCCAACGCCTTCCGCCGCATCTTCCTGGGCAGGGACTTCCGCCGGCGGACCCCGCTCTTGGCGAAGGCCACCCCGCCGCCGCGCATGATGTTGGTCCGCAGGTTCCCGCGGCGGGCATTGCCGGTGCCCTTCTGGCGGAAGAGCTTCCGCGTGGACCCGGCCACCTGCCCCCGGCCCCGCGTGGCGGCGGTCCCGGGATGCCGGGCGTCCTCGTAGACCGTGATGGCCTGCTTCAACAGCGCGGTGTTCACCGTCGTGCCGAAACGCGCCTCGTCCACGGAGAGCGTGTCGATCTTGTCGCCGTCGGTGTTGTATACCGGAACGTCTAGCACGGGTTATTCCTCTGGCCCGTCCGGCGGGTCGGTCAGGACTTCGCCCTGACCTTCGCCGTTCGGGATTTCCTGACAAACAGATACCCGCCGTTGGCGCCGGGCAGCGAGCCCTTGATCAACAGCAGGTGGTTCTCCACGTCCACGCCCATCAGCTTGTGGTTGCGGCTGGTGCAGCGGACCCCGCCCATCTGACCGGCCATCCGCTTGCCCTTCTTGATGTTGCCGCCATGGCCCCGGTCCGTGCCGTGCCCGGCGATCGACCCGGCGCTGCGGTGCTTCCGCTCCGTGCCGTGGCTGGCCCCCAGCCCGTGGAAGTTGTGACGCTTCATCGTCCCCGCGAAACCCTTGCCCTTGCTGGTGCCGATCACGTCCACGTGATCGATCCCGTCGAAGACCTGCACCGTCAGGGTCTGGCCCGCCTCGATGGCCGCGTCCGGCTCGCCCAGGAGGACCTCCCGGACCACGCGCTTCGGGCGGGTCCGCGCCTTGGCGGCATGGCCCACCGCCGGACGGGGCGCACGCTGCGGGCGGACGTCCTCGTAGCCGATCTGCACCGCCTCGTAGCCGTCCCGGTCGGCGGATTTGACCTGCAGCACCACGCACGGACCGGCCTGCACGACGGTCACGGGATGCACGTTGCCGGCATCATCGAATATCTGCGTCATGCCGACCTTTTTTCCAATCAACGCGGGAACCATCGCCCACACCTGTTCTGCGCCGCCCGCCGGGCCGGGAAAACAAACGTCCCGGCTCGGCGTCGGGCATTGCTATGCCTTGATCTTCACGAAAACGCCTGCCGGGACCACGAGGCGGTTCAGCGCCTCGATCGTACGGGGGGTGTACTCATAGATGTCGATGATGCGGCGGTGCGTGCGCATCTCGAACTGTTCGCGCGACTTTTTGTCCACGTGCGGAGACCGCAGCACCGTGTACCGCTCGATGCGCGTCGGTAGCGGCACCGGCCCGCAGACCCGGGCGCCTGTTCGCTGGGCGTGGTCCACGATCTCCTTCGCCGACCCGTCCAAGGCCCGATGATCATAGGCCTCCATCCGAATGCGTATTCTATCTTGCACCATCGATCGACATCTCCGTCGAGGTCCGTACAGGGACCCTTATCGAGCCAAGTTGCAGAGTCTTATAAGCATACTGACTGCGAATGGCTTGTCAAAACCAACACCGGAATTTTTCCCTATTTTTTCACTTTTCGGCACGTCGCTCGCTTCCGCTCAAGCCAATCTCGCCGCCACATCCGCCGGGACCACGCCGTATCGCAACGGTTCCATCGCGTACGAGCCCCGACCCTGCGTAAGCGACCGTAAAACCGTGGAATAGCCGAACATCGACACCAGCGGGGCCTCGGCGGTGAGCTTGCGGTAGTCGCCCCGCTGCTCCATGTGCCTGATCTCCGCCCGCCGAGCGTTCAGGTCGCCCGTCACCGCCCCCAGGTACGCCTCCGGCGCGACCACCTCCAGCCGCATGATCGGCTCGAGGTAGATCGGCCTCGCCGATCTCACCGCCTCCTGGAACGCGATCGACCCGGCGCGGTGGAACGCCACCTCGGACGAGTCCACCGGGTGGTGCTTGCCGTCCAGCAGCGTCACCGACACGTTGATCATCGGGTAGCCCCCCAGAGGCCCGCTGGTGGCGGCGTCGCGGATCCCCTCCTCCACCGAGCTGATGTACTGGGCCGGAATCGCGCCCTGCTTGACCTCGCTGACCACCACGATGGGATCGGCGCCCTTGGGGGGAGAGTACGGGGCGACACGGAGGGTGACCACGCCGTACTGCCCGCGCCCGCCGAACTGCTTGATGAATCGCCCCTCCGCCTCGGCGGCGGCGGAGACGGTCTCCTTGTACGCCACCCGGGGCCGGCCCACGTGGACGCCCAGGCCCATGTCGCGCGTGAGCTTGTTGTGCAGCACCTCCAGGTGCAGCTCGCCCATGCCGCTCATGATCATCTGCCCCGTCTCCCGGTCGACGGCGAACTGGAAGGTCGGATCCTCGCGGCGCAGGCTGTGCAGCGCCTCGCCCAGGCGGTCCTTGTCGGCGGCGGTGGCCGGCTCGATCGACATGGAGATGACCGGATCGGGGAAGTCCATCCGCTCCAGGATCAGCGGGTGGTGGGTGTCGGTCAGCGTGTCGCCGGTGAGGCTGTGCTTGGGCCCGACCAGCGCCACGATGTCGCCCGGGCCCGCCTGGTCGCGGCGGATCCGCTGCTTGGCGTGCATCTCCCAGATCCGCGAGACGATCTCCTTCTTGTCGCGGGTGGCGTTGAGCACCCGCGTGCCCGCCTTCAGCAGGCCGCTGTAGACGCGCGTGAAGTACAGGTCCCCGTGCCGGTCGGTGACGATCTTGAACACCAGTCCCGCGAACGGCTCGTCCTCGCGCGGGGCGCGGGTGATCTTCTTCTCCGCGTCGTCGCGCGCATGCCCCTCGATCGGCGGCACGTCCAGCGGGCTGGGAAGGTAGTCGCACACCGCGTCCATCAGCAGGCGGACGCCCACGTGTTTCAGGGCCGCCCCGCACAGCACCGGCTGGAGCCGGTTGGCGATCACGCCCCGCCGGATCGCCGCCTGCAGGTCCTCCTGGGAGATCGGCTCCTCGTGGACGTACTTGGCCATCAGCTCGTCGTCCACCTCGGCGGCCGCCTCGATCAGGTGGTGCCGGGCGTGCTCGACGGCGTCGGCGTACTCGGCCGGCACGTCGCGCTCGATCATCCGGGTGGCGATCTCGAGAGGCTCGTAGAAGTACGCCTTCCGGCGGACGAGGTCGATCTGTCCGGCGAAGGTCCCGCTGGCGCCCATCGGGATCTGCACCGGGACGGGGTTGGCAGCCAGCCGGCCTCGGATCTCGGCGACGACCTGTTCGAAATCGGCGCCCACGCGGTCCATCTTGTTGACGAAGCAAAGCCGGGGCACGCGGTAGCGGTGGGCCTGACGCCAGACCGTCTCGCTCTGGGCCTCCACCCCGCCGACGGCGCAGAAGACGACCACGGCCCCGTCGAGGACCCGGAGGGAGCGTTCCACCTCGATGGTGAAGTCCACGTGCCCGGGGGTGTCGATCAGGTTGATCACGTGCTTCTTCCACGGGCAGGTGGTGGCGGCGGAGGTGATGGTGATTCCGCGCTGCTGCTCCTCGGCGAGGTAGTCCATCACGGCGGTGCCGTCGTGGACCTCGCCGATCTTGTAGCTCTTGCCGGTGAAGTACAGCACCCTTTCGGTCACGGTGGTCTTGCCCGCGTCAATGTGGGCGGCGATCCCGATGTTCCGAACCTGTTGTAACGATCCTGCCATGGTCCAATTGCACAGGGCCGCGCAGCCGCGATGCCTGTCGCGCCGCGCGGCGCCGCCGGACGAACCGGCTACCACCAACGGGGGCCCGGCACCGGCCGGGGATCACGCGCCCGCGGCCAGCGACGCCAGGGACAGGGCCGTTCCGAGGCGTTCCGGGCAAGCCGGCGGCTCGCCCGGGCGCCTTCCCTGGACGCCTGCGACCGGCTTTGTGGCAAGCCGGCCCGGACAAGGCCCGGTCTCGCCCGGTCATCGGGCGCCGCCGCCAACCGGCGGCGGGGCGGGCCTTTGCGTTTTATCTCAAGCGGCGGACGGACGTGAACGGTTCATCCGTCCGCCTTCTCTGAGCCCCGGCCCAACGCGGGGACCGGGGTGACTCGCGGCCGGTGCGGCGGGGCTGGCGGTTCAGCGCCATTCCGTGCATCCCGGGGGCGAGTCATTCAATCCACACCGTTATATCGATCCGGAAAGGATCGTTTGCTCACGAAACCAAGCCACCGGCCCGGGCATCGTGCCGGGCCGGTGACGTCATGCTACCAGGCGAAGTGCGCGAACGCCTTGTTGGCCTCGGCCATGCGGTGGACGTTTTCGCGCGCGGACATGGCGGCGCCTTCCTTGCGGAAGGCGGCCATGAGCTCGTTGGCCAGCCGCTGGGAGGTGGGCTGGCCCTTGCCGGCGCGGACGGCCTGGAGGATCCAGCGGATCGACAGCGAGAGCCTGCGCTTGCTGTTGACCTGCATGGGCACCTGGTAGTTGGCCCCGCCGACGCGCTTGGAGCGGACCTCGATCATGGGCTTGACGTTGTCGATCGCCTGCTCGAAGACCTCCAGAGACGGTGTGTCCTTGATCTTGGCCTCGACGAGGTCCATCGCGTCGTAGAAGACCCGCTGGGCGACGGCCTTCTTGCCGTCCCACATCAGGTTGTTGACGAACTTGCTGACGAGCTTGCTGTCGAACCGGGGGTCGGGCGCCAACTGGCTCGCCGATGCTGTCCACTTCTTGTATGCCATATTCAGCCTCTCTGGTGGCACAGCTTTTCAAGCTGTGCGGCACAGGTTGAAAACCTGTGCCACGGTCACTTGCCTTTCTTGGCCCCGTACAGGCTCCTGCCCTGCCTGCGACCTTCCACGCCGGCGGCGTCGCGGGCGCCGCGGATGATGTGGTAGCGCACGCCGGGCAGGTCGCGCACCCTGCCGCCGCGGACCAGGACGATGGAGTGCTCCTGGAGGTTATGGTCCACGCCGGGAATATAGGCGGTGACCTCCTTGCCGTTGCTGAGCCGGACGCGCGCCACCTTCCGCAGCGCGGAGTTGGGCTTCTTGGGCGTCTGGGTCTTGACCAGCAGGCACACGCCGCGTCGCTGGGGGCATTCGTCCAGCGCGACGTTCTTCTTCTTGGCGACCTGCTTGCGCCGGCGTTTGCGGACCAGTTGGTTGACGGTAGGCATCTTGTGGGACCTCGTTGGTTGCCTGGAGACCGCCGGGGGCGGCTCAGTCCATTCCTGTCAGGGCGCGTTGGACGGCCTGCTCGATCTGCGCCTCGGTCAGTTCGCCGGCAGCAGGCGCGCCGGCCAGTTCCGGCAGCTCCAACTGCCGGGCGATCTTCATGTCCTGGTACGGCTTGAAGCTGGTGCCCGCCGGCAGGAGGTGTCCGAGGATGACGTTCTCCTTCAGCCCCACCAGCGGGTCGATCTTGCCCGCCAGGGCGGCCTCGGTGAAGACCTTGGTGCTTTCCTGGAAGCTGGCCGCCGACAGGAAGCTCTCGGCCTGGAGGGACGCCTTGGTGATCCCCAGCAGCAGGGGCTTGGCCATCGCCGCCACGGGGCGGCGGGTCTTGGCGGGCTGGCGTTTCTTGGCTTCGGCGGCCGCGTTGGCGGTCTCGATCTTCTCGCGCGCGACCACCTCGCCGGCGATGAACTCGGTGTCGCCGGGGTCGGTGATCTTGAGCGACTGGGCGAGGCGCTCGTTCTCGGCGCGGAACAGGAACTTGTCGATGACGTCGCCGGGCAGGAGGTTGGCGTCGCCGGCCTTCTCGACCTGGATCTTCCGCAGCATCTGGCTGACGATGACCTCGACGTGCTTGTCGTCGATGTGCACGGGCTGCCGGCGGTAGACCGCCTGCACCTCGGTCAGCAGGTACTGCATCAGGACCTCTTCGCCGCGGATTTCGAGTATCTCGTGGGGCACAAGCGGGCCCTCGATGAGGGGGTCGCCCGCCTGCACCTGGTCGCCGGTGTGGACCAGCAGGTGCCGGTCATGCGGCACGTGGTGCTCGCGCTCCATGCCGGATTCGCTGCGGACGATGATGGTCATCTTTCCGCGGCGCTTGTCCGTTCGCAACTCGACGCGCCCGGAAATCTCCGCCATGACCGCGGGCTCTTTGGGCCTGCGGGCCTCGAACAGCTCGGTGATCCGCGGCAGGCCGCCGGTGATGTCCTGCGTCCCGGACGCCTCCCGGGGCTGGCGGGCCAGCAGGTGGCCCGGGGCAACCGACTGGCCTTCCTCCACCTCGATGCGGGCCTTGGCCGGCAGGTAGTGGAAATCCAGGATCTTGCCGGTCTTGTCCTCGATGACGATCCGCGGGTGCTTCTCGCCCTTGTGCTCGATGACGACCAGGCGGGAGCCTTCCTTGCGCTCCGACTCCGCCCGGACGGTCTCGCCTTCCTCGATGTCCTGGAACCGCACCGTGCCTTCCGCCTCGGCCAGGATGGGCACGCGGTGCGGGTCCCACATCGCCAGGCGCTGGCCGGCCTTGACCGTCGCGCCGTCGGGCACCAGCACCAGCGAGCCGTAGGAGACCTTGGACTTGTCGACCTCCCGGCCCTTGGGGTCCAGCAGGCCGATCTCGCCGTTTCGCTTGAGGACCACCCAGGCGTGCTGCGAGCCGACCTTGGCGGGAACGGCGTTCAGATCGCGGTACTGGACCGTTCCGGCAGCGGCCGCACGCACGTCGGACTCGATGATGCTGTGGGTGGCGACGCCGCCGGTGTGGAAGGTCCGCATGGTCAACTGGGTGCCCGGCTCGCCGATGGACTGGGCGGCCATGATGCCGACCGCCAGGCCCTCTTCGACCAGTTGCCCGGTGGACAGGTCCACGCCGTAGCACTTGGCGCAGACGCCCAGGGGAGAATCGCACGTCAGCGGGCTGCGGACGCGGATGGTCTCCAGGCCGAGCTCCCCGATCTGCCGGGCGGCCTCGGGGGAGACGATCTCGTTCTGGCGGACGACGATCCGGTCGGTGACGGGGTTGACGATCGGGTCGACGGTGACGCGCCCGATGACCAGCTCCGCCAGGGGCACGTCCACCTGCTCGCCCTTGTAGATGGCGGTCTTGGGGATGCCGGAGACCGTGCCGCAGTCCAGCTCGCGGACGACCACGTTCTGGGCGACGTCGGCGAGCTTGCGGGTCAGGTAGCCCGAATCGGCGGTCTTGAGGGCGGTGTCGGCCAGGCCCTTGCGGGCGCCGTGGGTCGAGCCGAAGTACTCCAGCACCGTCAGGCCCTCGCGGAAGTTCGCCTTGATGGGGGTCTCGATGATCTCCCCGGAGGGTTTGGACATCAGCCCGCGCATGCCCGCGAGCTGGCGGATCTGGTCGACGTTGCCGCGCGCGCCCGAATCGCTCATCAGCCAGACCGGGTTGAGGTAGTTGGGAACGGCCGGGCGGGTGTCGGTCTCCAGCGCCTCCAGCAGCGCCTTGGTCAGCACCTCGCGGGTGTGGACCCACACGTCGATGGTCTGGTTGTACCGCTCGCCGTTGGTGATCGCCTCGGCCTCGAAGTCCCGGCGGATCTTGTCCACCTTCTCCTGGGCCTCCTCGAGGATCTTCTGCTTGGCCTCGGGGACGCGCAGGTCCGTCACGCCGAAGCTCAGGCCCGCCAGCGTCGCGTACCGGAAGCCCAGGGACTTGATGCTGTCCACCAGGTCCAGCGTGGCCGCCCTGCCCAGGCGCTCGTAGCAGTCGCTGATGACGCGCCCGGAGCCCCTGCCGCCGAGGGGGTAGTTGTAGAACATCATCCCCACCGGCAGGACGTCGTTGAAGTAGCACCGGCCCACGGTGGTCACGACCAGCCCCTTGGCGGCCTTCTGCACGCCGCTGGGGACGATCACCTCGAGGTCCAGGCTCATCCGCACCGCGATGGGGGCGTGCATGCCGATCAGGCCCATACTGTGGGCCATCATCGCCTGGTGGGTGTCGCTGAAGACCGGCGTGGTCTCTCCGGCGACCTGGCGGGTGCCCAGGCGCTTGTCCACGTGCAGGTCGCCCCGGTCGCTGGTGAGGTAGTAGATGCCCAGCACGATGTCCTGGCTGGGGGACATGATGGGCTGACCGTTGGCGGGCGAGAAGATGTTGTTGGTCGCCAGCATCAGCACGTGCGCCTCCGCCTGCGCTTCGATGGACAGCGGCAGGTGCACCGCCATCTGGTCGCCGTCGAAGTCGGCGTTGAAGCCCTTGCACACCAGCGGGTGGATCTTGATGGCGTTGCCCTCGACCAGCACGGGCTCGAACGCCTGGATGCCCATCCGGTGCAGCGTGGGGGCGCGGTTCAGAAGCACCGGGTGCTGGTAGATCACCTCTTCCAGGATGTCCCAGATCTCCCGATCCTTCCGCTCGATCATCCGCTTGGCGGACTTGATCGTGTCGGCCAGGCCCCGCTCGCGGAGCTTGCGGATGATGAACGGCTGGTACAGCTCCAGGGCGATCTTCTTGGGCAGCCCGAACTGGTGGAGCTTCAGCTCCGGGCCGATCACGATCACCGACCGGGCGGAGTAGTCCACCCGCTTGCCCAGCAGGTTCTCGCGGAACCGCCCCTGCTTGCCCTTGATCATGTCGGTGAGGCTCTTGAGGGGGCGGTTGGAGCTGCCCAGCACGCTGCGGCGGCACCGCCCGTTGTCGAACAGGGCGTCGACCGCCTGCTGGAGCATGCGCTTCTCGTTGCGGATGATCACTTCGGGGGCGTTCAGGTCGATCAGCTTCTTGAGCCGGTTGTTCCGGTTGATCACGCGCCGGTACAGGTCGTTCAGGTCGCTGGTGGCGAAGTTGCCGCTCTCCAGCAGCACCAGCGGGCGCAGGTCCGGCGGGATGACGGGGATCACCTCCATCACCATCCACTCCGGCTTGGCCCCGGAGGTCCGGATCGACTCCACCAGCCGGAGGCGCTTGGTCAGTTCCTTGGTCTTGTGCCGGCTCTTGGTGTCGGCGAGATCCTGGCGGATCTCGGCGACCAGCTCCTCCAGGTCCAACTGCTCCAGCAGGCTCTTGATGGCCTCGGCGCCCATCGTGGCGGTGAACTCCCGCCCGTAGGTGTCCAGGGCCGAGCGGTACTCGTCCTCCCGCAGCACCTGCTGCCTCTTCAGCGGCGTCTGCCCGGGGTCGGTCACCACGTAGTCCTGGAAGAGGATGATCTTCTCCAGGTCGGAGCTCTTCATCCCCAGCAGCGTGCCCAGCCGGCTGGGCAGGGCCTTGAAGAACCAGATGTGGACGATGGGCGCGGCCAGGTTGATGTGGCCCATGCGCTTCCGCCGCACGCGGGAATGGGTCACCTTCACCCCGCACCGGTCGCAGATGATGCCCTTGTGCTTGGTGCCCTTGTACTTGCCGCAGGCGCACTCCCAGTCCCGCTCGGGGCCGAAGATGCGCTCACAGAACAGCCCGTCCTTCTCCGGGCGATAGGTCCGGTAGTTGATCGTCTCGGGCTTCTTGACCTCCCCGAACGACCAGCTCCGGATGTCGTTGGGGCTTGCCAGGGCGATCTTCACCGAACCGTAGTCGTTGATCCTGTCGTAGGTATTGTCGGCCATTCGTTTCCGCTCCTGATGGGTTCCGTCGGAACGCCAACATGCCGGCCTGGGTCCGTCAGGGGACCGGGCGGGTCAGATCAGGCTTTTCTTCTCCAGTTGCACGTTCAGGCCCAGACCCCGCAGCTCGTTGCACAGCACGTCGAACGAGACCGGCGTGCCGGCTTCGAGGCTGTTGTTGCCCTTGACCATCGATTCGTAGATCTTGGTCCGCCCTTCCACGTCGTCGCTCTTGACGGTGAGCATCTCCTGGAGGGTGAAGCTGGCGCCGTAGGACTCCAGCGCCCACACCTCCATCTCGCCGAACCGCTGCCCGCCCGTGCGGGCCTTGCCGCCCAGCGGCTGCTGCGTGATCAGCGAGTACGGGCCCGTGCTGCGGGCGTGAATCTTGTCGTCCACCAGGTGGTGCAGCTTGGTCAGGTACATGTACCCGACGGTCACCTTCTGGTCGAACGGCTCGCCGGTGCGCCCGTCGTACAGGGTGATCTTGCCGTCTTCGGGCATCTCCACCAGCAGCTCGCCGGAGACACCGGCCTGCTGGACGACCGGCAGCTCCTGCCTGCGCTTGCCGACGTACTCGTTGGCCTGGCGGATGCAGTCGAAGATCTCCTCCTCCCGCGCCCCGTCGAAGATCGGGGTGACCGCCTTGAAGCCCAGCACCACCGCCGCCCAGCCCAGGTGGGTCTCGAGAATCTGCCCGACGTTCATTCGGCTGGGCACGCCCAGCGGGTTCAGGCAGATGTCCACCGGCGTGCCGTCGGCGAGGAACGGCATGTCCTCGACCGGCAGGATGCGGGCGATCACGCCCTTGTTGCCGTGCCGGCCCGCCATCTTGTCGCCCATCGCCAGGCGGCGCTTGGTCACCACGTAGACCTTCACCATCTCCAGCACGCCGGAGGGCAGCTCGTCGCCGCGCTTCATGTGCCCGAGCTTCCGCTCCTTCTCGTGGATCACCTCCTGCACCATCGGCCAGTACCGCTGGTAGACCCGCTCGCCGCGCTCCCGTTCGGGACCCTTGATCCACTTGCTGTTGAAGGCCTCGATCTGCTCCATGATCACCGCGTCGATGTCGCTGGCGCCGACCTTCTGGCGGGTGGACGGGTCCACCATCGGCGTCGACAGCGACGCGTTGATCTCCTCGCACATCATCCGGAAGACCTTCACGAGCTTGGCGTTCATCTCCGACTCGTACGCCTTCATCTTCCGCGCCAAGGCCCGCTTCTGCTCGTCGGACATGGACACCCGCCGGCTGAATCGCCGGGCGTCGATGACCACGCCCTCTTCCCCCGCCGGCAGCTCGAGGGAGTCGTTCTTCACTTCCTCGCCCGCCCGGCCGAAGATCGCGTGCAGCAGCTTCTCTTCCGGCGTCAGCTCGCTCTTGGACTTCGGGGCCACCTTGCCGACCAGGATGTCGCCGGCCTTGACCGCCGTGCCGATCCGCACCACGCCGTCCTCGTCCAGGTTCCGCAGCGCCTTTTCGGAGACGTTGGGGATATCGCGGGTGAACTCCTCCCGGCCCAGCTTGGTCTCGCGGATCTCGACCTCGTATTCCTCAATGTGAACGGAGGTGAAGGCGTCGGTCTTGACCAGCGTCTCGGAGACCAGGATGGCGTCCTCGAAGTTGTACCCGTCAAAGGGGACGAAGGCGACCAGGACGTTCCGGCCCAGCGCCAGCTCGCCGTGGGCGGTCGCCGGGCCGTCGGCGATGACCTCGTCCTTCTTGACCCGCTGGCCGATCGTGACGACGGGCCTCTGGTTCAGGCACGTCCGCTCGTTCAGCCGTGCGAACTTGCGCAGCTCGTACTCGTCCACGTTGTCCAGCACGATCTGCCGGGCGTCCACGTAGGTCACCGTGCCGGGCTTTCGCGCCCGGACGACCATGCCGGAGTTGGACGCGACGGTCTTCTCCAGCCCGGTGCCGACAACCGCCGGCTCGGTGCGGATCAGCGGAACGGCCTGGCGCTGCATGTTCGAGCCCATCAGGGCTCGATTGGCGTCGTCGTGCTCCAGGAAGGGAATCAGCGCCGCCGAGACGCCCACCGTCTGCTTGGGGCTGACGTCCATGTACTGGATCTCGTCGGCGTCGACCATGCCCACCTCGCCGCGGGGGCGGGCGAAGACCAGGCCCTTGGGCAGGTT
>DASRZG010000076.1:0-3773 GCA_035686585.1 Phycisphaerae bacterium | reverse complement strand
AGACCCGGATCGACCACACCCCCACCGACGAGAAGCTCCGCCTGGCGTGGGGCTTCGCCTTCGACATCGTCGTCGAGGCGAAGCGGACCGCCTACAGCCGGCGCGGGGCCGATACGGTCTTCGAGCGGTGGCAGTACCAGTTCCGCAACCACAAGGACCACGACGTGACGGTCCACGTGGTCGTCCGCGTCCCGCCCGAGGCCCGGCTCTTCCAGGCGGACAAGCCCTGGAACCGCCCCGAGGCGGGCAAGGTGGAGATGGACATCCCCGTCAAGGCCGCCTCGGCCGAGACGGTAACGTTCGAATACGAGCACGACAGGGGGCGGGTGGATGGGCCGGTCGTCCCGCTGCCGTCGACGAGGCCCACTCCGGAAGAGCTGGAGAGGCTCAAGATGCTGGAGCGGAGCCGGCAGGTTCCCCCCGCAATGCCCCTTGAATGACAACGGTACGAAGGAGAGAGACGATGAAGGCGAAAAGCATCCTGATGATCGCGTTGGCGCTGACGCTGGCCGGACCGGCGGCGGCCCAGGAGGCCGAGGGCCTGGCCGTGACCGTCTACAACGGCGGATACGCCGTCGTGCGGGACATCCGCAGCCTGGACATCGGCAAGGACAAGACGGTCCGGTACACGGACGTCGCCCGGCTGATCGACCCGACGACGGTGCACTTCCGCAGCCTGACCGACCCGGCCGCCAAGCTGCTGGAGCAGAACTACCAGTACGACCTGGTGTCGGCCGACAAGCTGCTGGACAAGTACATCGACCGGCAGATCGAGGTGGTGACCGACAAGAGCGTCTACCGGGGCACGCTGCTGAGCTTCGACGGCGGGCAGATCGTGCTGGAGCAGGGCGGCAACGGCGGGATCGTGATGGTCCAGCGGGCGGAGAACGTCCGGGACATCCGCTTCAGCGAGCTGCCCGGGGGCCTGCTGACCCGCCCGACGCTGGTCTGGCTGGTCGCCACCGACAAGCCCGGCAAGCAGTTGACCGAGGTGACCTACCAGACCGGCGGGATGGGCTGGCACGCCGAGTACGTGATGGTGTTGGGCGACAAGGACACCAAGGCGGACCTGTCCGGCTGGGTCAGCGTCGACAACAAGTCGGGCAAGACCTACCGCGACGCGAAGCTGAAGTTCATCGCCGGAGACGTCCGCCGCGTCCAGCCGCCGCGGCCGATGATGTTCGGATCCAACTCGGGCAGGGCAGGCGGCATGGCGGCGCCGATGGAGGAGAAGGCCTTCTTCGAGTACCACATGTACCTGCTGCCGCGCCCGTCGACCGTGGCCGACAACGAGGTCAAGCAGCTCGAGATGTTCCCCCCCGCCCGGGACGTGAAGGTCAATAAGCGCTACGTCTACACCGGCGTGGGCAAGAAGGCCGAGGTGTGGGTGGATTTCAAGAACGAGCAGGCGAACGGCCTGGGGATGCCCCTGCCGGCGGGCAAGGTCCGCGTGTACAAGCAGGACCCGGACGACAAGGCCATCGAGTTCGTGGGCGAGGAGTCCATCGACCACACGCCCAAGAACGAGAAGCTGGAGCTGATGATCGGCCACGCCTTCGACATCGCCTGCGAGCGGAAGCAGGTGAGCTTCCGCAGCCAGCCGCGCTGGAGCGAGGAGAAGGTCGAGATCCTCCTCCGCAACCACAAGACCGAGCCGGTCGAGATCGAGGTCAAGCTGAACGTCGGCACCAACTGGCAGATCACCGAGTCCAGCCTGCCGTACGAGAAGAAGGACGCCTCCACGATCCTCTTCCGCATCCCGGTCAAGCCGGAAGTGGAGGTCAAGCTCACCTACACCATCGAACGGAGGTGGTAGCTCCGCCTCCGATTGCGGATTGCGGATTGTCTCAATTGCGGATTGAGGATTGCGAATTGCGGATTGAACCGGTCGACCGACACGCTCCCGCGCGCACTGACCATCGCCCCCCAGCGGAAGTCGAAGCAAAGCGGAGATGCCCTCGGTACGGGGGGTTATGAGCTTACCGTTCGGTCGAATCGTTCCTTGCGCCACCACTTGTCAGCATCGCGCGTCGCCCCGATGTCTTGAACCCCCCGCTTCCGCTGGGGGGCGATTGTCAGTACGCACGGGGAGATTCTCCGAACTCCGAAATCCGCAATTGGTGGACAGACCCGTCCCTTTCGTCCGATAACTGCTGTTGTAGGGCTGCCGGTCGGGCGGGTGCCGTCCGTCCGGACCGGTGGGGCCGGGAGCATCCCAGGCCCCGGGTGTCAGGTCGGAGACAGTGCCGTGTGCCCGTTCCTTGATCAGGATGACCCGCGTTGTGCCGCCCATTGGTCGCTGCTGCACCTGGAAGAAGCCATGGGCCGCTGCGGAGCGAATTACGAAGAGTGCCCCTTTTACCGGGAGAAGCTGCTGGGCAATGCCCCCCACGACAGGCACGCCGCCGAACCCGTCCGCGCCGCCGGATGAGATGGGCCCCGCCGTGGCGGGGTTCCTCGACTACCTCCAGGCCGAGTGCGGGCTGGCGCACAATACCCGCCTGGCCTACCGGCGCGACCTGGCGCAGTTCGGGCGGTACCTCGCCGACCACGGCGGGGCCCGACCCGGATCGATCACCTCCGGCCGCGTCGAGGGCTTCCTCCGCGACCAGCACTCCGCCGGCAAGCGCCCCTCCTCCATCATCCGCGCCCTGGCCGCCATTCGCATGTTCTGCCGCTACGCCGTCAGCCAGCGGCTGATGGACGAGGACCCCTCCTCGGCGGTGGAGGGTCCGCGGCAGTGGCAGCGCCTGCCGTCGACGTTGGCGCACCGGGCGGTGGCGGAGCTGATCGCGGCGCCGGCGGCGGGCGAGGACCGCCACTGGCGGCGCGACCGGGCGATCCTGGCCGTGCTGTACGCCACGGGGATCCGCGCCAGCGAATTGACGGGCCTGGCCGTCGGCAACGTCAACTTCGACCTGGGAATCGTCCGCGTCTTCGGCAAGGGCGGCAAGGAGCGGATCGTGCCCATCGCGGACCAGGCCCTCACCCGCGTCCGAGAGTACCTCGACCACGACCGCCCCGACCCCGCCGGCGGGTCCGACGCGGTCTTCCTGTCCGCCCGCGGCCGGGCGCTGGGCAGGGAGATGATCTTCCGCCTCGTCCGCAAGTACGTCCGCCGGGCCGGGGTGCGGGGGCGGGTCAGCCCGCACACCCTGCGGCACTGCTTCGCCACGGAGCTGCTGGCCGGCGGGGCGGACCTGCGGTCGGTCCAGGAGATGCTCGGCCACGCCGACGTGGCCACCACGCAGATCTACACGCACGTGGACATCTCCCGGCTGAAGGCGGTCCACGCGAAGTTCCACCCGAGGGCGTGATCGCAATTGCGGATTGCGGATTGCGAATTGCGGATTGAACGGCGGCATTGCGTCCCCCGGAACGCCGGACCACCCACGAGACCTGGGGGGGTGTTTACAAAAGCTCGATTTGTAAACACCCTTGGTTTAACATAACTATTTGAATTTCAATCGCCTATATGAATTCGTCCCTGTTGCCGCCGAGGCTTGTAAACAGGCGCAACTTCTGTACAGGTTTTACATCTTCTGGGGCCGGAGCGGCAACTCCGTACGTGTTCAATTCCGGGGGCGGTCCGCCATGGGCCTTTCGCCCAGTCACGGAGAATGAAAACAGGTGGTTCCGTGTCGGCGGGTGCCATGGTCAGGCGTCTTTGGCCTGACCATGCCGACGCCGCCCGGCGACGTCGGGCATGGTCACGCGGACAGCGCGTGACCATGGAACCCGCCGAGAGGGACTCGGGCCGGGTTGGCTGCCCC
>DASRZG010000075.1:0-26828 GCA_035686585.1 Phycisphaerae bacterium | reverse complement strand
TCTGTGAGCCCCCGGCGCCTTGAGGACGTGATCTCTGCCCTGGTAGGACCAACGCACGAGGGTGCCTACCTGCACTGGGACAAGCTGAGATTCCTCAAGCCCCCCGGGGACCTGAGCGCCGACGAGTGGTGGCTCGCCACCAAGGCAGCGCGCCTGCGACTCCTCAAGGACTTGCCCCTGGGCGACGCGGCAGGCCGCCCCTTTCAGTTCTGCATGCCGGATCTGGCCCAGGAGTTGGCTTTCAAGATCACCCGGGATGCCGGCGGCTCCATCGGAGTGAGCGATCAGATCACCAACCCGAGCACCCGAGACAGGTACCTGGTCCGGTCTCTGATCGAGGAGGCGATCACGTCCAGCCAGCTCGAGGGGGCTGCGGTTACGCGAAAGGTGGCCAAGGAGATGGTCCGGACAGGCCGGACCCCCGCTGACCGGAACGAGCGAATGATCATGAACAACTACCTGGCCATGAGCCACATTCGCCAACACACTGCCGAAGCGATCACTCCGAACCTGCTATTCGATCTTCACCATCTCCTGACCGTTGACACCCTGGATAACCCCGACGCGGTTGGCCGGCTCCGGCGGCCGGACGAGAAGATCCAGGTAGCCACCCCTTACAACGAAGTGCTCCACATCCCTCCCGCTGCCGAGAAGCTCGAAGCCCGCCTCGAGGCGATGTGTCGCTTTGCCAACCAGGAAACCCCCGAGTATTTCCTCCACCCCGTCATCCGGGCGGTCATTCTGCACTTCTGGTTAGCCTACGATCATCCCTTCGTTGACGGAAACGGGCGGACAGCCAGGGCGTTGTTCTACTGGTCAATGCTGTCGCAGGGCTACTGGCTGTGTGAGTACATTTCCATATCCCAGGTGATCAAGAAGGCCCCGGCGCAATACGGGAGGGCTTTCCTGTACACCGAGACGGATGCGAATGACGTCACGTACTTCATCCTATACCACTTGGAGGTTATCCGAAGAGCCATTGACGAGCTTCACGCCTACCTGGACAGAAAGTTGAGGGAGATCGTTCAGACGGAGCGATTGCTGCGTCAGGCGAAAGGCCTGAACCGCCGGCAGATCGATCTGCTCAGCCATGCCCTGCGACACGCGGACGCGCGGTACACCTTCCGGTCCCACCAAAGAAGCCACAACATCGTTTACCAGACGGCGCGGTCTGATCTGCTGGACTTGGCGAAGCGAGGCCTGCTCGTGCAGCAGCAGATCGGCCGCACCTACTGCTTCTCTCCCCCCGCCGACCTGGAAGCAAGGCTCCAGCGACTTCGCTGATAGGCCAATCGGTCCGATTACGCGCCGGCCTCGCGCGGCTTTGCGGCGGCCGCTGCCGTCCCGCCGGCGTCGGCGGTGGCGGCGATGCGGAGGGCCTGCTCGACGGACATGTCCACGGGGGTGACGGCGTCGGCGGGGACGTAGACTGTCGGGCCGCCGAGCATGTAGCTTAGGGGCAGATAGACGCTTACGATCCCTTCCCGCCCGGCCCCGCGGGGGGCGGTGGACGTTTGGATGCCCAGCATCTCCACCTGCGAGCCGGGCAGACGGTATCGGACGACCTGCCCCATCCGGGTGGGGTCTCCCCCGAACAGCCTCAGCATGTCCCGCACCGACTCGTACAGGCTCCGCACCACCGGCAGGTGGGTGAACAGCCCCTCCAGGGCGGCGGCAATCCACCGGAAGCCCCACACCTTCGTCCCCAGCCCCACCAGGTACACCCCCGCCACCAGCACCAGCGCCCCGACGCCGGGGATGAGCTTTTCCGCCGCGGCGGGGCTGAGCGCCCCCACGGCCGACCGGACCAGCCCGTCCAGGCCCGCCCCCAGCCACCACACCACGTACACCGTCACCGCCAACGGCGCCACCACCATCACCCCGGCCAGGAAGATCTCCAGGTGTCGTTTCATCGGGTCAACTCCTCGTTCGAACGGCCCGGGGGCGTTGGCGCGCCCCGGGGGAGGCGAGTGCGGACAGGGAACCCCTCCGCCGCGCGGCGGCCGGGGACGGCTCAGGCCATGTACACGTCGAAGCTGTTCATCGCCTCGTTCTCGTCCTTGCAGAACTGGAACAGCTTGTGGAGCTGGGTGATCTTGAAGACCTTCATCAGGTCCGGCCTCAGGCCGCACAAGACCACGCGCCCGTTGATCGTCTCGGCCCGCTTCTGGAGGCGGACCAGCACCCCCAGCATCATCGAGGACAGCAGCTTGACCTGGGAGAAGTCCACGACGATCTTCCGCCGGGCCTGCTCGTCGACCAGCGCGAACAGGTGCTTGCCCAGCGCCTCGATGGCGATCCCATCCAGAATGCTCGCCGAGTGCAGGTCCACGACGGTCACGTCGGCGATGGTCTGCACGAGCAACGGCACGTCTTTCATGGCGTCTCCAGGCTATCTCCGGCGGCGCGCCGCCGGCTCAGTCGAACCACCGGCGCCAGTCCTCGTCCAGGCCGTCCTGCTCGATCGCCGCGGCCATGGTCCGCCCGCAGGTGCACGCCGGCGCGGCGCCGGAGACCCTATCGGCAAGAGCCGTCAGCATCTCCGGCAGGATGTCGCAAAGCCGCGTGAGGCGCTCCTCGTCGGAGGCCTCGGTCAGCCCCCCGAACAGCGACCCGACGCTGAACGGCCTGTGCAGGCTGCCGGTCTCGGCGTAGTTGACCACGTACAGCGCCCCGGCCATGCACATCTGCAGCTCCCTGGCCAGAAACGGCAGCGGCGCGATGGAGTGGGTGACCAGCTCGGCCCCCATGCCCGCCAGCATCCGGACCTCCGCGGCCGTCTCCAACCGCGGGCCCTCGGTGACCGCGGCCGTGCCGGTGGCGCGGACGTCCACCTGCCTCCCGACCAGCACCCCCTCCAGCGCCGCCCGAAGCGAGGGGCAGAACACCGGGAACTGCCGCAGCAGCCCCAGGGCGGTCTGGTCGAAGAACGTCTGCTCCCGCCGGCGGGTGAAGTCGATCAAGTCCTCCGGCAGGACGATCTGCCCGATCCGGATCGTGTGGGTGATCGCCCCCGCCGCCGCCCAGTCCAGCACCGCCCGCACGCCCAGGTCCTTCAGGGCGTACAGGGTGGCGCGGTAGTGGAGCTGCCACGGGCCCCGGCGCCTCCCGCCCGGCAGATGCCGGGGCACCAGGTAGAACGGCGCGGGGACGTCCTCGACCAGCAGGATCGCCTCGGGGTCTCCGAACGGCGTCCGCGCCGCCTCCAGTTGCCTCCCCTTCAGCCGCCCGGACGTCAGTGCCTTGTATAGCGGGCCGCCGGCGAAGCAAGCCAGGTCAGTGGACATGCAGCAACCCTTCTGCTTGAATCACAAATCGGACGGGACAGGACCGGCGCCATTATGCTCCCCGGCGGCCCCGCCCGCAAGGGCCGGACCCCGGAAACGCCCCCGCCTCAACGCAGCGGCCGGCCGGGCACCTCGGAACCCACGCCCACGCCCGGCGTTTAAGGGACGGACCTCTTCCACCTCTTGCGAAAGGATCGGACGATGCCGACGCGATGGACTTCCTTAGCGGCGATTCTCCTGGCGATGCTCTTGGTTTGCACCCCAGCCCGCGGCGCCGACGAAACGGTCATCGACCGCTGGCTGCTGGCCGGACCGTTCAAGGGCGATCCGGCCAAGCTGCTGGAGGCGCCCCCGATCGGGGACCTCAAGGCCCTCGCCCCCGCGGCGGGGCAGGCGGCCGGGGAGGCCAAGTGGGTCGAGCACGCCACCGCCACCGGCGTGGTGGACTTCGCCGACCCGCGCGTCCCGGTCACCTCGACCTCCAACTGCGTGGTGGCGGGCTTCGCGTACGTCTACTCGCCCCGCATGCAGCCGGCGAAGCTGCTGATGGGGTTCACCCCGGGCATGTCGGTGTGGCTGAACGGGCGGCGGGTGTTCGACATGCCCGACGGGGGCACGCTGACGCCCAACGCCTACCGCGCCGAGGCCCTTTTGGGCGAGGGCTGGAACCGCCTGCTGGTCCTCAACGCCCGCTACACCGCCTTCCGGTGGACGCACGGGTTCGCGGTCCGGCTGACCGACCCGGACCTCCGCCCGGTCGCCGGGGCGAAGTTCGCCACGGCCAGCCCCTTCCCCGACGGCAAGGTCGTCGAGCCCGTCTACGCGCCGTACGTGGCCGCGCACACCGTCGAGCACTTCGGCACCCACCGCATCCGGCTGGTCAACCACTCGCCGGTGGACCTGAAGGACGTGACCTTGACCGTCCGCAGCCCGGCGGGCAGGGAGCTGATGAACGTCAAGCTCGGCGACCTGCCCGGCTTGGCCCATACCGAGACGGACATCGACGTCGATGAGATCTTCTATAAGCAGCACTTCCCCGGCGCCGTGGCCGTGGTCACCTTTGCCGGCGGCCGCCTGGAATCGCCGCTGACGCCGCTGACCCTCGAAGGCGCCCACAGCATCGAATACGAGACGCCCCACATCAACCGGATGAGGCCCTGGGCGGCGGGCCGGCCGGTGATCCTGCTGCTGACCCGGGGCCGGGGGCGGCAGGCCGTCGAACTGCTCCAGCGGGGGGACTTCGAGTGGCATTGGGTGGACACCGCCGAGAAGGACGCCGACAAAGCCATCGTCGAGGAGCTGAAGCTCTACAAGTTCGACTGCATCGTCGTGGCTGCGCAGGACTGGACCAAGCTCGCTCCGCACCGGATGCTGGAGAAGGCCATTGCCGACGGGGCGGGCGTGGTGTACGTGAACCCCTCGGGCCTGAGCAAGGCGATGGCGGCGGTCCTCCGGCTGGACGCCGACGCCCCCCGCGACAAGGAGGCCCGCTCCGCCCGGGTCGATTACCACGTCGGCCATCCCGTCCTGTCGGGCGTGCCCGTCAAGCACCTGCCGCCCATCGGGCCCTATGGATACAAGGTAGTCGAGCGGGTCGGGGACACGGCATCCATGGCCTCCGTCGACGGCCGGGGCGTGGTCATCGTCAACGAAAGGGCCCCCGGCCGGGCCGTGACGCTGAACCTCGGGCGCGGGGCCGAGCTGATCTGGCCCATCGCCGGGGGGCGCTTCCTGGACACCCCCCTGCCCGAGTGGGAGCGCCAATGGTCCCTGCTGCTGAAGGCGATCGTCTGGGCGGCCCGCAAGGACGCCGGCCTGGGAACGTACGTACAGGTCCCGGAAAAGGTCAGCCGCGACGCGCCCGCCCACCTCCAGGTTCTCCTCCGCCCCGCCGCCGAGAAGGCGACGGACGTCAAGGTGGACGTGGTCTTCCGCAGCCGGGGGCTCGACGGGCCCCGGAGCGTGCTGGCCACGAAGATCCCCGCCCGCAACGACAGCCCCGTCGCCCCGCTGCAGATGCACGGTGTTTCCGTTCCTATCCCCGCCTCGCTGGCGGGGGGGGAGAACGAGGCGGACGTGACCGTCCGCGACGCCGAGGGCAAGGTGCTGGACTGGGCCTCGGGCGTGTTCACGATCGAGCCGCGCGGGTCGCTGGGCGCCATCGACGTCGCCCCCGCCAAGGACTACTACCTGCCGTCTGAGGAGGTCACCTTCACCGCCGCCGGCAAGGCCAGCACCGACGGCTTGGCGTTGACCGGCGAACTGGCGGACAACCGGGGGCGCGTCGTCTGGCGGCAGGTGCGTCCCGTAAAGGCGGGCGACTTCCGCCAGACATACACGCTTACCCCCGCCGGCCTGGTCACGCCGGTGGCCCGCTTCCGGGCGACACTGGCGGCCCCGGGGCACGTCGAGGCCGAGGCCGAGACCGTCTTGTTCGTCCGCCGGCCGTTCGTCTGGGACAGCTACGAGCCTGTCCTGTGGCTGACCCGCAACGGGACGAACTGGTACTACGACGTGGAGTACTTCCGCATGCTCCGCAATCGCATGTGGATCCCCAACGGCTGGTCGAGCAGCTACGGCCCCCGCGGCGACGCCTGGTACCAGATGGTCTACGGCGGGTTCGACCGCGTGGGGTGGGAATCGCTGCACTTCTTCAGCATGAACCACAACTGGACCAACGCCACGTTCGAGCTCCGCCGCGGCAACTTCAACAAGACCGGCGACGTCCGCTGGCTGTACCGCACGCCGATCGACAGGGCCACCGGAAAGCCCATCGACACCCCCGACTACTCCAACCTCCGCTACGGCAACGACCCGCACAACTCCTTCTTCCCCCTCGACGACCCCGGCTACCACGAGTGGACGCGGAAGAAGATCGCCGACCAGGTCCAGCGCGTGGCCCGGTTCGACCCCATCATCTACGACCTGATGGACGAGGGGTCCTACACCAGCTACGCCCGGGCGTTCGACTTCGACTTCTCGCCCGGCTCGCTGAAACACTTCCGCGCCTGGCTGAAGGAGCAATACGGCACGCTGGCGGCGCTGAACAAGGAATGGGAGACGGACTTCGCCGCCTGGGACGACGTCAAGCCCATGCACACCAACGAGGTCCGCCAGCGCGCCCGTGGCAAGGCGCTGCCCAACTACGCCCCGTGGGTGGACCACCGCAGGTACAACGACATCGTCTACAACCGCTACATCAAGCTCACCTCCGACGCCGCCCGCACCGGCGGCGACCCGGACGCCTGCGTCGGCATTGGCGGCGGGCAGCGGGCCAACCCCTATGGCGGGTGGGACTACTGGCTGGTGGCCAACCACTTCACCTGGCTGGAGAACTACTTCGAGGACACCGACGAGTACCTGCGATCGTTCAACCCGCCAGGGCGGCCCCTGCGGGCGTGCTCCGGCAAGGACGTCTGGAAGAACCTCTCCCACGGCGGGATGGGCTTCTACCGATGGGTGGACTACGGGCACATCCGGCCTGACTTCTCGCTCCTGCCGCGGGGCGAGACCACGGCACGGCAGCTCGAGGAGGTCCGCGGCGGCGGGCTGGCCAAGCTCGTCCTGGCGGCGGCACCGGCCGACGATCCGATCGGCATCCACTACTCCCAGCCCACGGTCCAGCTCTCGTACATCCGTGGCGGGACCGGCGCCGCCGACCAGCTTGGCAACGGAGGGCCCCTCAACGCCAAGCTGGGTTTCTACAATCTGCTGGAGGAGATGGGCTACCAGTACAAGTTCGTCGCCTACGCCCAACTGGAGGCCGGACACCTGCAACAGGCGGGCTGTAAGCTGATGATCCTGCCCGAGTCGCAGGCGATCTCCGACGCCGAGGCCGCCCGGCTCAAGCAGTTCGTCGAGGCCGGCGGGGTGCTGTTGTGCGATCGGATCACCGGCGAATGGGATAATCACGGGCGCAAGCGGCCCCAGTCGGTGCTGGCGGAGCAGTTCGGCATCGACCCCGGCGCGGCGGCCGATAAGCAGGTCGGCAAGGGCTGGGTGATCTACCTCAACGAGCCGTTCCCCGTCGCCTACTGGCGGGACCGCAACGTCGCCGACGTAAGCAAGTACTGGGCGCAGATGACGGCGATTCTGGCCAAGGCCGGCCTGGGCAAGCCGCGGGCGCACATCCAGGCCGCGGGCAAGCCCGCGCGGCGGACGGAGATCCGCTACTTCACCCTCGGCGGCATCCGCTACCACGTGGTCCGGGCGGAGATTCCCGGGCCCTACACCTTCGTCACCGACACGCCGGGCACCCTGTACGACATGCGCACGGGCGCCTCGGGCACCGGCTCGGTGGCGATCGAGGCCGACCCGGAAATGCCGGCGCTGGTGGCGCTGTCCCCGTACCGCATCGATGCTGTGACGGCCTCCGGGCCCGGCGGCGCGGTCAAGCGGGGCGGGTCGGTCTCCGTCTCGGCCGCCGTCAAGGCCTCCGCCGCCGCGGGCGAGCACATGCTGAACTTCCGCGTGTACGACCCCTCCGGCCAAGAGCGGCGCTGGTACAGCCAGACGCTGTCGGCCCCGGGCGGTGCGGCGACGCTGACCTTCACCACCGCCCTGAACGACCCCAAGGGCACGTGGTTCGTCAGGGTCACCGACCTGGCGTCGCAGAGGAACGTCATCGCCATGTTCGCGGTGGAGTGACCGCCACGAAGGCCGTTGGGAGAATGGACATGACATCCGGCAAGATGCTTTGGATCGCGGCAACCATCTCGGGCTTGGCGCTGCCCGCGGCGGGACAGTGCATGGCGCCCACGGTGCGCGACTACGCGATGCTGGAGCCCCGCGGCGCCACCGCCGTCGCGGACTCGCCCGCACAGGTCACCGTCCGCTGGAAGGCCCCGCAGAGCCCCGAACGCGTCGCCGGCTACCGCGTCTACTTCGGCGGCGAGGAGGTCGCCAGGACGGACGAGCTGACGTACACCCAGAAGGGCCTCCAGCCGGGGGTGAGGTACCTCTTCCGCGTCGCGGCCTTCTCCGCCGACGGCAGACTCGGCAGGCAATCGAAGATCGCCGAGGCCACCACCCCAGCCGCCGAAGGCGACGTCCTGCCGCTCAGCTCCGTCGGCATCTTCGAACGCGGCCGGGACATCCTGGTCACCTGGTGGACGAAGGAACCCGCCGCCAGCCGCCTCGAGTACGGCCCCACGGCCGAACTGGGCGAGGCGCAGGACGACCCCGCAAAGGTCCTCGTCCACGCCGTGCGGTTGACGGACCTGAAGGCGGAGACCCCCTACTACCTCCGGCTGTCCAGCACCGATCCGCAGGGCCGCACCGGCCGGAGCATGATCACCCAGGTCCGCACGGGCCGGGACATCCATTCCATCGAGACCCGCCTGGACGACGCCAAGCGAAAGCGCCTCCTGCTGCCGCACAACTTCGTCTACCGCGGCGCGTTCCGCCCGCCGGCGAGCCGGGCGGGCGACCCCTCCCGCTGGGGCTACGGCGGGGCGGCGCTGACCTACTGCCCGACGGGCGATCCCGACGGCAAGGCGGACGGCTACCCCGGGTCGCTGTTCGGCGTCGGCCACGGATGGAACAACATGGTCTCCGAGATCTCCATCCCCGCACCGGTCATCCGCAAGGACCGGAAGGCGTCCGAGCTGCTCGCCGCCCGCACGCTTCAGGGGTTCGCCGACATCACCGCCGGCCTGAGGGCCCGGCACAAGTTCGACGACGCCGGCGGCCTGGCGTGGTTGGAGAAGCAGCCCGGCCAAGATGGCGACAGGATCTACTGGAGCTTTTACATCTACTACGCCGTCCAAGGCTTGGGCGCCATCGACTTTCCCGCTTTCGGCTGCTCCAGTCTGAACCTGAGCAAGCCCGACGCCCGGGGCCTCTGGCACGTGGGGCCCTATGGCAACGCCGAGTTCCACCCCAAGAAGACCGCCGACTACATGTTCGACATCCCCCGCCCCTGGGCCGACAGGCACACCGGCGGGCTGTATCTGGCCACGGGCAAGGGCCACGGCTGCGGCAACGCGGGCGTCAGCCACGGCCCGGCCCTGTTCGCCTTCGGGCCCTACAAGGACGGCACCCCGCCGCCCGACCGGGCGGCGCTGGCCGCCCGGACCCTGATCCTGTACCCGCCCGGCGGCGACTGGTTCCCCTACTGGAGCCCCAGCGACGCGTGGACCGGCGGGGCCTGGCTGACCAGCGGGGCCAAGTCCGCTATCCTCATCGCCGGCCGGAGGGGCCTGGGGGAGAGCTACTACGGCATTCCCCGCCCCGGTGACGGGGGCGGGGGCAAGGGCTACCACTCCACGCCGTACGAGCCCCAGATGCTCCTGTACGACCCGGCCGACCTGGAGGAGGTCCTCACCGGCAGCAGGAAGCCCTGGCAGGTACTGCCTTACGCGGTTCTGCGGCCCCGGGAGTACCTCTGGCGCCCGAACGGCCAAATCGGCGCCGTCGCCTTCGACCGCCAGCGCTGCCTGCTGTACGTCTTCGAGCCCCTCGGCGAAAAGCCGATCATCCACGTCTTCGCCATCACGGCCGGCGACAAGTCCGCTGTCACTTCCTACTGAACCGCGGAGGTCGCTTGGTGCCTGTTTAGCCGCGACCCGCAGGGGAGCGCTTCGGTCGCCGGACACAGCGCCTTCGCCTTCGCCTGCGCCACCCCATCCGCGTCTCGCCTGAAGGCCCCGCGGGGAAAGCGCGGACGCATGCCAAGGCTCAATGTGCGGGACCGATCGCGCTCCCCTACGGGTCGCGGCTAAACGAGTGCCGCCGGACAAGGCAGACGACGCCCCCAACGGGGCGGGCTTGTCCGGGGCACCCCCATTTTCGAGGCAGCCCTTATCAAGACGCGTCGGAACAACGCCCCCGGATCGGCGTCCAACTGTGTGTCACCTTCGGGAGAGAACCCATGAGCAGATACCTTCTGGCAGGCGCGGTTCTGGCGGCCGGGCTGAACGGGGCGCTGGCACAGGAGAAGGGGGGCTCGCTGCCGCCGCAGCCGGGCACCCCGGTAAGGACCGCCGACGCGCTGGCCCTTGTTGCCGCCGACCCCAAGGCGAGCGCAGCCGACCGCTGGAACGCTTCGCAGGCCCTGATCATCATGACGCAATACATGCCCGTTCCCGTCTGGCGGGCGAATCGGGACGTCTTGCTCGATGCCCTCAAAGCCGAAAGGGAGAAGCTGCCCGACGGGGTCATCCGGACCCTGATGGTGTGGGGCTACGCCGATTGCATCCGCGAGGTGCTGGGCGAGAAGCTCCGCGGTCACTCGATGGAAATCCCCGTGCTCGAGAGGATCAGCGATCGCGAATACGCCGTGTCGCGCCTTCTGGCCGTCCACGACGCCGCCCCGCCGGTCAACACGGACAATATCGCCCTGTCAAAGCGTTGGCACGTGGCGGAGGCCCTGATCCGCCAGCGCGACAAGAGGGGCATAGACATCAAGCTCGAGTGCCTCAAGGCCGAGGGCCAGAAGGTCAGCGACCCGATCGTCTTTCGCAACAGTCAGCACTTCATCTTCACGCGCCTCCGCCAGATCCTCGGCCCGAGTTTCGGATACGGACCGCCCGCTGCGGGAGACGAGCAACTGGACCGGGCCATCGCCAGGATGATCGACTGGTGGCAGGCCAACCGCCGCACCTGGACATTCAGCGAACAGCGCCTCCGCCTGGTTCTCACCCAGGAGCCCATCCTTCCCGCCGGCTGCACCGGCGAGCCGGTGGGCCCGACCGGCCCGGCCCCGGAGACAGCGGCTCAAGGGAAACCCGCCCCCAAGGCCGGGCCGCGCGGCAGGTATCGAACGCTCCTTCAGAAGATCGAGGTTCCCGGCGATCGGGCGAGCTATGGCGACTTCTGCGACTACGGGTACTACACGGGCACGTCCTACGCCGGCCACACGAACCTGCCGGCCGGCTATTGGGTCTACCTGTACCCGCACTGGTACATTTACAGGGACGACGCCACCGCTGCGGCCCAGCCGCGAGCCTGGGGGCCCGAGCAGGCCACCGGCGCACCGAACACGCCCCAGGCCGGTGACATCCAGACCGCCTGGGCCTCGGCCACGGCCGACGGGCAGAAGGAATGGCTTGAGTTGAGCTACGCCCAACCCGTGCGGCCGGTGGGCGTGCTCGTCTGCGAAACCTACAATCCCGGCGCCCTGTCCGCCGTGAGCGTCTTCGACGCCGACGGCAAGGAGACCCGCGTCTGGTCCGGCGCGGACCCGACTTCCCGGGAGTGTGAGAAGGGCGTTTCAGCCATCCCCTTCCAGACGTCCTTTGCGGTCGCACGCGTGCGGCTGTACATCGATTCGCCGAAGGTCGGCGGCTGGAATGAGATCGACGCCGTCGGGCTGCTCGACGAAGCCGGCAAGACCCATTGGGCCATCGCCGCGACCGCCAGCAGCTCCTACGCGGACAGGTGATTCCTCAGGCCGGCCCTATGTCCCGCGCACCGTGACGACCGTGGGCTGTTCGACGGCGAGGGTCTGGCCGGTGGGGGAGACGTAGCGGGTCATGAGGGTCACCGCCGACGTCGACGGCGGACGCGACCAGGGCAGGCGGAAGGCGTATCCCCACCCCGCGATCGACCGGCCCAGGTGGCGCGGCAGGACCTGGCCGGGGAAGGACCAGCTCTCCAGCGGCCTGGCGGTGGGGAGGTCGGCGGCGTGCAGCACGCCCTCGTACAGGACGAACTCCAGCCGGCCGCGGGCGGTCACCGGCAGGTTGCGGTCGGCCCGCCAGAGGTGGACGCTGACGTTGAGCCCGTCAGGCCCGGGGCGGCCGTCCCAGTCGGAGGCGACCGGCGCCGAAAGGACGACGATGGCGTCGACCTCGTCCACCGCCGCCGGCGGGGTGGCCGACGGCCCGGCGGGCGGGACGCACCCGCCCGCGGCCGCCGCCAGCAGGAGCGCTGGCCACAGGATGGCGGCGGGGCGCGTCACGGCGCCGTCCCGTCCTTGGGGGAGTCGATCCGGTTGCCGTCGCGCGGGGCGGGGGGGTCCAGCCCGGGCACCGCGATGGGGTCGATCTGGCCGGCGCCGCGGGCGGCGCGGTCCGCGTCGGCTTCGAGGCGCTTGATCTCCAGCGGGGTCACGTCGCCCAGTGGGTTGAGCAGTTCGCCGATGGACGAGTCGGTGTGGATGCCCCTGGCCAGCCGGAGCGACCGGATCTGGCGGTTGGCCAGCAGGTCGGCGTCGGTGGGCGTCCGCAGGATCCGCGGGGTCAGGATCACCAGCAGTTCCGTCCGCTCCTTGACGGCCTTGGAGGTCTTGAACAGGGCCCCCAGCAGGGGGATATCGCCGACGATGGGGACCTTTCGCTCGATGTTCTGGACCTTGCTGGTGATCAGCCCGCCGATAACCACGGTGTGGCCGTCCTGGACGGTCACGGTGGTGTCGGCGGAGCGCCGGTTGATGATGGTGGCGTTGAGGTTCTCGGAGATCGAGACCGTCGCGTCGGAGATGGAGGAAATCTCCGGGGCGACGTCCATCTTCACGAACCCGTCCGGGCTGATCCGCGGGGTCACCGCCAGGATGATGCCCACGTCCTGGTACTGGATGGTGTTGACGGTGGTGCCCCCCTCGGTCACCCGCGAGGCCGTCACGTACGGCACGCGCTGGCCGATGCTGATCTGGGCCTGCTCGTTGTCGGCGGCGAGGATCTGCGGGCGGGAGAGGACCTCCAGCCGGCCCTGGGCCTGCAGCGCCCGCAGCATCAGCGACAGGTCGCCGGCGGAGACGGAGAAGTTGAACGCGTCGGTCTTCAGGCCGAAGTTCGTCCCCACGAAGACGCTCCGGGTGCCGGGGTTGGCGTTCACCTGCCACTCGAAGCCCAGCTCCGTCGTGTTGTCCAGCGTCACCTCCGCCAGCAGCACCTGCACCAGCACCTGCGGCAGGGGCTGGTCCAGCTCGGCCACCAGCGAGGCGACCGTCTTGAAGAACCGCGGCGAGCCGGAGATCAGCAGCGTGTTGGTGGTCGTCTCGGCCTGGATGGACACCTCCCGCGCCAGCAGCTCCTGGGCGGCGCCGACGGCGTTGGCCCCCAGCGTGCTGGTGATCCGCTGGCGCTCCTGGTCGAGGAACTGCCGCAGCGCGGTCTGGATGTCCGCCGCCTGGGCGTTCCGCGGGCGGTACAGCATCGTCTGGCGGTCCTCGGCCGGGTAGGCGTCCAGCTCGCGGATGACCCCGCCGACCAGATCGACGTTCTCGCGCGTGCCGCAGACCAGCAGCGAGTTGGTCCGGGCGTCGACGGTGATGGTCAGGGCGTCCTGCTCGGCCGATCCGAACGTGGCGGAGGCCGCCCCGGCGGGCTGGGTGGTGGCCAGCGTGACGCGGGCGCTCTTGCGCTGCCCCGCCGCCAACTGGAGGCGGAACAGGCTGGTCAGCACCGTCGCCATCTGGACGGCCTCGGCGTTGTTGAGGGTGAACACGCGGATCTCGGCCGAGCGGGGGTCGGTCGTGTCCAGGGCGCTGATGAGCCGCGCCAGCAGGACCATCGTCTCGACCGGGGCCTGGACCAGCAGCGAGTTGGTCCGCGGCACGGAGGTGATCTGCACGCCGCGCTTCAGGGCGGTGGCCATCAGCTCCTTGCCGTCGGGCAGTTGCCCGATGAACCGCAGCAGCTGCGCCCGGGTGGCGGACTCCCCGGTCATCGCCTGGGGGCGGCTGGTCAAGGCGCCGGTCAGGATGGTGGCGAGCTGGTCGGCGTCGGCGTGGCGGAGGGTGAAGATGCGGATCTCCGTCACGTCGGTCAACTGCGACGTGTCGAGCTTGGCGATCAGCTCGGAGAGGTTTTCCATGTCCGCCTTGGCGGCCGAGACCACCAGCGAGTTGGACCGCGCGTCAGCGGTGATCGACACGCCGCTGACCCCGCCGGTCGGCCTCGTGGCGTCGTAGAGCTGCGTGACCGTCTGGGCGAGCTGGGTGGCGTCCGCCTTGGCCAGTGGGAAGACCCGCAGGAGCTGGCCGCCGTTCGTGCCGACCGGCTTGTCCAGTTCCTTCACCAGCGTCTCGACCAGCGTCAGCTCGTCCTCGCCGGCGGCGACGATCAGGGCGTTGGCCTTCGGGTCGGCGATGGTGGTGATGCCCGCGGCGGCGGCGGCGCCGGCCGAGGGCAGGCGCTGGAACAGTTGCCGCAGCGTCGGCTCGATCGTCGCGGCGGAGGTGTTCTGGAGGTAGAACACGCGGAAGCTGAACGTCCGCGTGATGTCGGCCACGTCGAGCTTGCCCACCAGGATGTCCACCTCGTCCACCTGCTCCTTGGAGGCGGCGACCAGCAGGGCGTTGGTCCGGGCGTCGGGGACGATGACCACCGGCAGCGACCGCGGCTGGCCGCCGGTGGCGGCCTCGGCCTGGCGCTTCCGGTCGAACATCTGCTGGAGGGTGGGGGCGACCGCGTCGGCCCGGGCGTGACGGAGGACGTACAGCTTGACGTTGCCCGCCAGGCCCCAGCCTTCCTTGACGTCCACGGTCCGCAGCACCTCGTCGATGACGGCGAAGTTCTCCTTGCTCGCCGAGACAATCAGGACGTTCGTGCGGATGTCGGAGGTGATGGAGACCTTCTCCCGCGCCTGGGCGATGGTGTTGGTGCCGGCGCTGACCAGGCCGGGCTTGTACAGGCCCTGGCTGACCAGCGCCTGGAGCATCGACGCCACCCGCGTCACGTCGGCGTGCGCCAGGGGGTACATCTTCACGATCCCCGTCTCCGTCGGCGGGGCCACGTCCACCTTCGCCAGCAGGTCCCGGATCATCTCCAGGTTCTCCTTGCTGGCCGAGACCACCAGGGCGTTGCTCAGGGAGTCCACGTCCACCGACACCACGTCCTGCGGCGCCACCTGCTGGCCCGGCGGGGTCATCGCCTGGAGCCGCGCGGCGAAAACCCGCTGGATCATCGGCCCGACGGCCCCGGAATCATTGTGGGTCATGGGGATGACCACCAACTGCACGGCCGGGTTCACCGGCTTGGCGTCCAGCTTGGCGATCAGGGACTTGATCACCTGGCTGTCGTCCTGGTTGGCGGCGACCATCAGGCAGTTGGTGCGCAGGTCGGGCAGGATGACGGGGCGCTGGCGCTGGAGGTCGGGGGTGCGGGCGGCCTGGTAGCGCTGGGTGAACAGGTTGCTCAGCGTCGCCGACAGGGTGCCGGCGTTGGCGTTGGTGAGGGGGAGCAGTTGGATCTGCCCGCTGAGGGCGGCGGGGGCGTCGTCGAGCTGCTTGGTGAGGTCGGCGACGAGCTGGAAGCCCTCGGCCGATCCGCCGACGATCAGGTGGTTGCTGCGGGGGTCGGCGATGATGACCATCTTCAGGGCGTCCGCCTGCCCCACGCCCAGGCTCTGCTGGCGCTGGACGCGGGCGTCCATCATCTGCTGGAGGACCGGGGCCAGGGCGGTCGCGTCGGCGTTGGCCAGGGGCACCAGGCGGATGTCCCGCAGGTCGATGGGCAGCTCGGCGTCGAGCTTGACGAACAGGGCGTCGATGATCGCGAAGGTCTTTTCCGAGGCGGCGACCACCAGGGTGTTGGTGCGGGTGTCGACCGTGATGGTCGGGCGGTCCTCCGGGCGGATCAGGTTGGCGTTGGGCCCGGTGTACAGGCCGTTGATCACCTGGGACATCCGCGTGGCGTCGGCGTTCTTCAGCGGGTACATCCGCATCCGGGTCAGCGACCCGGCCCCGGGGACGTCCATCTGGGCGACCAGCTCGACCACGATCGCCAGCAGGTCCTGGCGCGCCGCCACAACCAGGAGGCTGGCGTTGGGGTCGGCGCGGACGACCATCGTCGGGTGGCTGCGGGCGACCTTGGCGGCGACGGGGCGCTCCTTGTCGCGGGCGATCCGCAGGCGGGTGACGTACGCCTGCACGCCCTGCACGCCCGGGGCCTGCGCGGGCTGCTCGGCGAAGACCTGCCCGATCAGCGTCGCCAGTTGGGCCGGGTCGGCGTGCTCGAGCTTAAAGACCTTCACCTCGGTGAACTCGGTGGTCGGCTCGCGGTCGAGGTCGTTGATCAGCAGTGTCGCCAGGGCGACGGATTCATCGGTCCCCGCCACCACCAGGGCGTTGGTGCGGGCGTCGGCGGTGATGTTCAGCCCGGCGACCAGCGCCTGCCCGGAGCTGCTCTCGGGCTCGGCCTTGCCGGCGGTGGGCGTGCCCGGCCGACCCGTGAGGGTCTGGCCCTGGGTGAAGATGTCCTTCAGCAGGGCCATCACCGCCAGGGCGTCGGAGTTCCTCAGGTGGACGATCTGCACCCGCACGCCGGCGGCGATGGGGAGGGTGTCGAGCACCTTGACGATCTCGGCCACGGCCGAGAGGTTCTCCGGGGTGGAGGAGACAATCAGGGAGTTGGAACCGGGCTGGCCCCGCACGGGCGGGTCGGAGGTGATCTTGATGGGCTTGGTCAGGTCCAGCGGGCCGATGCCTTCCTTGCCCTGGGTGAGCCGCAGCAGGCGGACCTGCTCCTGGAGGGCCTTGGCCTCGGGGGTCTGGATCTTGCTGGTGCCGGGGGTGAGCATGTCGGTCAGCACGTCCGCCAGCGAGGGGGCGTCGGCGTTCTTGAGCGGGATGACCAGGATGTCGGCGGCCTTGAACGGCGGGACGGAGTCGATCTGCTGGATGATCTTGGCGATCTCGTCCAGCACGGGCGCCTGGGTGGAGACGATGATGCTGTTGGTGCGGGGTTCGACGGTGACGTTGATCTGCTGGTTGGGCCGGGCCTCCTGGATGGGCCGGATCAGCGTCTGGAGGACGGGCAGGACCTTGACGGCGGCGGCGTTCTGGAGGGTGAACACGCGGAGCTGCATCTCGCCGGCGATCTCCATGCCGTCGAGCTGCTGGATGAGCTTGCCGACCTCCTCCATCTTCTCTTTGGTGGCGGTGACGACGACGGCGTTGGTGCCGGCCAGGGCGATGACGATGACGCGGTCCTCGTCGCGCCCGGGTCGCTGGGCGGCGCGGTACATGTTGGTCAGCGCCTGGGCGACGCGGGTGTTGGGGGCCTTGGCCAGCGGGAAGACCAGCACCTCGGGCTTGACCTTGCTGGCGGCCTCGTCCAGGGCCTTGACGATCTGCTCGATCGTCTTCCAGTCCTCCTCGGAGGCGTTGACCAGCAGGGCCTTCT
The DNA here is from genome assembly GCA_035686585.1 of Phycisphaerae bacterium. GTDB lineage: Bacteria > Planctomycetota > Phycisphaerae > SM23-33 > SM23-33 > DASRZG01. The sequence continues at coordinate 9,472 of DASRZG010000075.1, read as the reverse complement.
GGCCGGTCAGGACGGTGGCGTCCATCCCGCCGGCGCCCGCGCGGGCGGCGCCGCCGGCGCGGGGGGCGCGGGTCACGGCGCCGTTGGCGCCGCTGCCGTAGATCTGCTGGATCGCCTTGAGGACGTCATTGGGGTCGGCGTTCTCCAACTGGATCAGCTTGAGGTTGGCGCGGGTGCTCATCTCATCGATCTGGTTGACCATCACCGAGATGCGCTTGAACTCCTCGGCCGAGGAAACCACCACCAGCACGTTGGTCCGCGGGTCGGCCGAGACGGCGACCGGCTCGATGCTCTGGGACTTGCCCGCATACCGCGCCGCCTGGATGGCGTCGCGGTTGAGCCGGGTGACCATCGCCGCCACCTCGGCCGCGTTGGCGTTCTTCAGCGGCAGCAGATGGGTCTCGGCGCCGGAGTCGGTGACGGCCTGGTCGAGCTGCTTGGCCATCGCCATCAGCGTGTCCAGGTCGGCCTTCTTGCCGGACATGATCAGGGCGTTGCTGGCGGCGTCGGCGGACAGGGTCGGCGGCTCGATGCCGGTGCCGGCCCCGCCGCGGCCCCTGCCGCCCTGCTGGAGGACCGCCCGCAGGACGTTGGCCAAATCCACCGCCTTGGCGTGCTCCAGCAGCATGAACTCGATCTTCGACCCGCCGGTGCTTTCCGTGTCGATCTGCTTGATCAGGGCGCGGACCTTCTCGATGTTCCTGGCTGAGGCCGAGACGATCAGGGCGTTGGCGGACGGCTCCGGGGCGGCGGTGACGGCGTCCTGCGGCGCGGTCCGCTGGCCCCGGGCGGGGGTGAAGGCCCGCGTGATCGCCTGGGCCACCGTCTGGGCGGAGGCGTACTCCAGCGGGATGACCACCTGCTCAACCTCCCCGCTGGCGGCTTCCTGGTCGATCTGCTGGACCAGCTCGCGCACCGACTGGAGGTTCTTGGCGGAGGCGGAAACGATCACCACGTTGGAGGTCGGCTCGGCCGCCGCCACGACCAGGTCCTCCGGGCGGACGCGCTGTCCCCGTGCCGGCGAGAACGACTGGGTGATGGCCTGTGCCACGTCCTGGGCGGAGGCGTTGGCCAGGCGGATGACCACGCGCTGCCCCTCGCCCACCGCGTCGGCGAGGTCCAGCTTGGCGACCAGGGCGGAGATGGTCGTGAACTGCGCCGGCCGGGCCGCCACCACCAGCGAATTGCTGCGGTCGTCGGAGGTGAGGGTGACCGTCTTGTCGCCCGGGTCGGCGGCGTACGCGGCGCGGGGCCCGTAGAAGGGCGTCAGGGCCTTGAGCACCTCGGAGGCGGCGGCGTTGACCAGCGGGATCACCTGCACCTTCACCCGGTCGCCCGGGGCTGTATCGAGCTGCTGGACCATCGTGGCGATGGTCTCGATGTGCTTGGCCGTGCCGCTGACCATCAGGGTGTTGGCGGCCGGGTCGACCGCGACCGTCGGGCGGGGCTCGGTATTCTTGCGGGGCCAGGACCCGATGATCTTGTTCAGCGCCGCCGCCATGTCGCTGGCATCGCCGTTGGCGAGGGCGATCAGGCGGAAGCCGGCCTCGGCGGTGCCGGAGTCCAGCTTGGTGATCAGTTCGGCAATGCGGGCGTGGTCGGCCTCGGTGCCGCGGACGACCAGGGAGTTGCTGGCGGTCTCCGCCGAGATCCGCAGCATGCCGTCGCCGGAGGTGGCGCCGCGCCGCGCTCCAGCGGCGGCGCCGGCGCCTGTGGCGGCGGACCGCCCCAGCGTCACCGTCAGCGACTGGGCGACCGTGCGGGCGTCGCCCTGCTGGAGGGTGTAGACCTTCACGATCGTCGAATCGGTAGAGGCCGGGTCGTCCAGCTCCTTGATGACCTTCTCGATCAGCTCGAACTCGTCCGTGCGGGCCTTGACGATGACGGTGCCGGTGGCCTCGTTGCCGGCGACCACCGCCCCGGCGCCCGCGCCGCCGGCGCCGCCCCGGCCGCCGCGCGACGGGCCGCGCGAGCTGGTCGCGAACACCGTCGAGACCGCCGCGACCACCTCCGACACCTCGGCGTGCTGGATCTTGAAGATCCGGACCGCCGGCGCTGCGACGGAGGGCTCCTGGTCGAGCTCCTCGACGATCTTGACGATCAGCTCCATCGCGTCCTTCGGGGCGGCCACGATCACCGAGTTGGTCATCTGGTTGGCCGAGACCATCAGCCCCACCGAGGCGTCGACGGTCTTGCCCTCGCCGCCTTCCTGGCGGAGCTGAAGCATCTGCTGGACGAGTTGCTGGTTCCTTCCGCCTCCGCGTCCCTGGGCGCCGGCGGCGGCGACGGGTGCGCTGGTGGCGCCGGAGCCGAACAGTTGCCGCAGGTTGTTGGCCACCTCGGCCGCGTCGGTGTTCTTCAGCGGGAGGATCCGCACGTCGGAGGTGACCTCCGGAACGGTGTCAAGCTGCTCGATCAGCTTGCCGATCAGCTCCAGCTCGGCGGGCTTGGCCAACGCGACGATCTTGCGCGTCCGCACGTCCGCGGCGATGGTGACCGACGGCTTCGCCGGCGCCGCCGGCGCGGGCTGGCGCGGCTGCTGGGGCGGCTGCTGGCCCGGCTGGCCCCCGCGCTGCCGGGCCTGGTTGGCCTGGGGCCCGGGCGCGGCACGGGGGTTGAACAGGGCGTCCAGCGTCTTGACCAGCGAGGCGGGGTCGGCGTTCTTGACCGCGAACACCTGGATGCGGGCGTCGGAGGCCGTCTCGCTGCTGGTGAGGGTGTAGATCAGGTCCTGGATCTGCGCCATCTCCGCCCTGCCGGCCGAGACGATCAGGGCGTTGGCGTCCTTGTCGACGGCGATGATGACCGGCGGCTCCTCGATCGGCAGGTCGTTGTCGAGATTCGCGACGGCGGGCCGGGACGCCGGCGCGGGCGCCGACGCCGGCTGGGTGGTGGCGGCGTCCTCCGGCCGGAGGGGCCCGGGCTGGAAGAGTCCGTCGCCTCCCCGGGCGGGCCGGGGGAGCTGGTTGGTAATCTCCACCTCGGCGGAGCTGACCTGCTGGAAAACCCGCTTCAGCGCCGCGGCAAGCTGCTCGGCCGGGAAGTTGCGGTTCAGGGGGATGACGCGGACGGAGACGTAGTTGGGCTCCGCCGTCCGCTCCCACTCGCCCACGAGCTGCTCGATCTGACGGAAGTCGGCGTCCTTGGCGAAGATGGTCAGGCCGTTGGACAGCGAATCGACGCTGACGGTGGGCCGGTCCGCGGGCTTGCGGTCGGCGAACATGCCCTCGATCTTCGTCTGGATGTCCAGGGCGTCGGCGTAGAACAGCGGGATGTACTGCACGGGCCGCAGCGGCTCGTCCTCGACGTCAATCTGCTTGAGCAGCAGCTCGACCGTCGCGAAATCGGCGGCGCCGGCCGAGACGATCAGCGAGTTGGTCCGCTCGTCGGCGGCGATGGACGGGGCGGTCGGCGCGGGCGCCGCCTGGCCGCCCGGGCCCCGGCGGCCGGGAGCGCGGACGATCTGGCGGTACAGGGCGTCGAACATCTTGGCGATCACCGCCGCGTCGGCGTTCTGCAGCTTGAACACCCGCACCTGCACGCCGACGCCCGGGCCCTGCGCATCCAGCTGGGTGACCAAGTCCGCGGCCGCCTGCACGTCCAAGGCCACCCCGCGGATGACCACGGAGTTGGAATGAGGTTCCGCGACGACGGTCAGGGTCTGCTCGCCCGTCGCCCCCGAGCGTCCCGGGCCCCGCCCCCCCGGGGCGTTCAGCCGCAGCGCCAGGTTGACCGCCTCGGCCAGGGCGATCGCGTCGGCGTTGATCAGCTTGACGATCCGGGTTTCCGGGGCGTCGATGACCGCGCTGTCGAGCTGCTTGATGATCCCGGCGGCCATCTCCATCTGCTCCGGGGGCGCCTGGATCAGGATGGTATTGGATGTGTCGTCGGCCGCCAGGCGGACCTCGGGCTGCTGGGCCTGCGCCGGCACGCCCCGCCGCCCGCGGCCGCCGCGCCCGCCGGGGCCGCCCAGGAGGATCTGCTCCAGCACCGCCACCACCTCCGACGCCTTCGCCGCCTTCAGCGGGAAGCTCTGCGTCGTGGAAACCAGCAGCATGGAGGTCTCGTCGAGCTGCTTGATGAGCTTGGTGGTCTCGGTGATCCGCTCCGGCCGGCCGGTCAGCAACAGGCTGTTGGAGCCGGCGTCGGCGGTGACGCGGACGGTGTCGTCTTCACCCTGGGGCTGCCCGCGCTGCCCGCGGGCGGCGGGCGCCTGGGCCGCGTTCAGGGCGGTGGCCAGCTCGTCGGCCTTGGCGTTCTCCAGGCGGCAGATCGCGGTGGTGACCGCGCCCGCCCCGGCGCCCTCGACGTCGAGCTGCTTCAGCAGGGTCTCGATCCGTTCCATCGTGTCGGCGGCGGCGGAGACCACCAGGGCGTTGGCGTTGCGGTCGGCGGTGATGCGGGTGGGAACGTCCGCGCCGCCGCGCCCCCGGCCGGCCTGACCGATGGTGGCGTTCAGCACGTCGGCCAGGTCGTCGGCCTTGGCGTGCGTCAGCGGGAGTGTCTTGACCAGGGGCTTGTCGGTCGGCGGGCGCTGGTCGATCTTGCGGATCAGCTCCGCGGCGAAGGTCACGTCCTCCGTGGCGCCGGAAAGCAGCACGGTCCGCGCCGCCTTGGCCGGGACGGCCATCACCTTCCGGTTGGCCAGCCCCGCGGTCGAAACCGCCCCGCCGCCGCGCCGGCCCTGGAAGCTGGTGGCCTGGCCCGTCAGCGCCGAGTTAATGGCTGTGGCCACCTCGTTCGGGTCGGCGTTTTCCAGCTCGACCATCTCCGTGACCACCGCGGTGGCCTTGGCCTCCTCGTCCAGCCGGGTGATCAGCTCCTTGGCCTTGGCGATCGTCTCGGGCCGGCCCGTCAGCAGCAGGGAATTGCTGGCCGCGTCCGGCGTGACGCGGACGATGTCCTGGTCGTCCTGCCCACCGGTCCGGCCTCGGGGCCCGGGCCCGGGGGCGCGGGAGGCCTGGGCCGCGTTGACCGCGGTGGCGACCTCGTCCGCCTTGGCGTGGGCGAGCTTGACCAGCTCGATGGTCGGGGCCTGGTCCTGCGCCCCCTCCACGTCCAACTGTTTCAGCAGGGCCTCGATCCGCTCCATCGTCTCGGCGGCGGCGGAGACCACCAGGGCGTTGGCGTTGCGGTCGGCGGTGATGCGGGTGGGGATGTCGGCGCCGCCCCGGCCGCGGCCCGGACCGGCCTGGCCGACGGTCGCGTTCAGCACGTTCGCCAAGTCATCGGCCTTGGCATGGGTCAGCGGAAGGGTCTTGACCAGGGGCTTGTCCGTGGACGGGCGCTCATCGATCTGCGTGATCAGCTTCTCGGCGAAGGCGACGTCCTCTTCGGCGCCGGTCAGCAGGACCGCCCGCGCGGCCGGGGCGGGAACGACCAGCAGTTCCCTGCCCTTCAGACCCGAGGCGCCCGAGGGCATGGCGATCCGGCCCCGCCCGCGCCCGGGCCCTGCCGCCGCGGGCTGGCCCGCCAGCGCCGCGTTGAGCGCCCCGGCCAGTTCGTTGGGATCGGCGTTGGTCAGGGCGATCACCTTGGTGATCTGCGCGATCGTGTCCGGCTGGTCGAGCTTGGGGATGAGCTGCTCGATGAGCGTCATCGTTTCACCGGGCGCGGTGATCAGTAGCGTGTTGGTCCGCGCGTCGACGCTGATCTGGACGTCATTGCGTCCTCCGCGGGTGGCCTTGTCGCGCTGGGCGGCGGCCAGCTCGGCCTGGATCACCCGGTCCAGCGCGGGCGCCAGCTCCGCCGCCTGGGCGTGCTGGAGCTGGAACAGCTTCACCTGCGTGGCCGACTCGGCGGCGGACGTCTGGACGTCCTGGATGAGTTTCTCGATGGTCTCGAACTGCTCGGCCGTGGCGGCGACCACGAGCTGGTTGGAGTTCTGCTCGGCCTCGAAGCGCGGCTGGGGCTCCTCTTCGGAATCGGCCCCTCCGCGGCCCCGGCCCCTGCCGCCGGGGGTCTGCCCGAACAGGCGTTCCAGCGAGCGGGCCAGGGTCGCGGCGCTGGCGGTGTTCAGCGCGTAGCTGCGGACGAGGATCTTGTGCCGGACCGCGCCGGGCACGTCCATGGTCTTCAACAGCCGGTCGATCTTCTCCAGGTCCTCTGCGGCCGCGCTGACGATCAGCGTGTTGGACTGGCTGTCGTAGGTGACCACCACCGGGACCGACGGCGTCGCGCCCCGCGGGCCCCGCCCCTGCTGGCGGGCGGAGTCGAAGATACGCTGGAACACCGGGGCGACCTCCGCCGCCTTGGTGTGGGCGAGCGGGAAGATCCGCAGCGTCGCGGCAACCTCCTCGGTCTCCTTGGTCAACTGCTCCAGCGTGGCCTGGATCCGCTCCCAGTCGCCCGGGGCGGCGGAGATGATCAGGCTGTTGGTGCCCCGATCCGCCTCGATGCGGACGGTCTCGTCCTCGCCGCCGCGCCCCCGGCCGCCGGGGCCTTGGGTGGTCAGCAGCCGCTTCAGCGCCGAGGCCGTCTCGTTGGCGTCGCCCGCCTTCAGGCGGACCACGTGAATCTCGCGCTGCGTGTCGGTCTTCTTGTCCAGGTCCGCCACCAGCTTGGCGACGGCCTCGATGTCGGCGGCGGGGCCCTTGACGATCAGCGAGTTGGTCCGCGGATCCGCGGTGACCGAGAACGCCAGGTCCGACCGGCCTCCGCGGGCGTCGCGCCGCCCGAAGGTGCTCTGGACCACGCTGACCAGCTGGGCGGCGTTGGCGACCGCCAGGGGGATGATCCGCACGCCCGTGCCGGTGATGACGTCGGCGTCGTAGGCGGTGATCGTCTCCAGCAGGCGCCGCATCACGGTCGGCTCGGCGGAGATCAACAGGCGGTTGGTGTCCGGGTCGGCGATGATCCGCGCGCTGGGGACCTGCTGGGTCTGCGTGCGCCCCCGGTCCACGGTGGTGATGGTCTTCGTCCCGGCCATGGCGGTGAGGATCTTCGCCAGCGGCTCGGCGGAGGCGTTCTGGAGCTTGACCAGTTGCACCCCGCCCTCGCCCTCGGCCCGCTCCACGTCGACGTGGGTGATCAGCTCCTCGATCATCTTGTGGTTGTCGGGCGCCGCCACGACCACGACGGTGTTGGAGCCCGGATCGGCGACGACCGTGACGGACTCGGAGGTGTCGGCGGGCGCCGGCACGGGCCGGCGGGTGCGGGGGTCGAAGACGGTTCGCGTCCGGACGGTGCCGGCGAACAGATCGGTGATGAGCTTGGCGACCTGGTCGGCGGGCGCGACCTTGAGGTTGTAGTACTTCAGTTGGCTCTTGGCCAGCGTGCCCTGGTCGATGGTCGCCAGCAGGCGCTGGACCCGCCGGATGTTGGAGACGGTGTCGGTGATGATGATGCCCTGGCCCTTGCCCAGCTCGCTCAGCGAGCCGAAGGAGTGGACCATGCGGGCGACCAGCGAGACCGCCTGGGCGGCGTCGATGTACTGCAGCGGCAGGATGGCGGTGACGATCTCCTCCTCGCCCCGACGGGGCGTCTCGTCCAGGCCGCGGAGGATCGGCAGGTCGGACTGCTGCGGCAGTTGCGCCAGCGGGACGAGCTTGAGGTACCGCCCCGAGTCCATCAGCGTGTATCCGCTGGTGCGAATGACCTGGTTGATGATGGACATCGCCTCGGTCTTGGTGTAGGGGCGGGCATCGATGTAGCTGAACTGCCCGTTCAGCGCGCTCAGATCACCCAGGATGGGCTTGTCGAGCATCCGCCCGACGAAGGCGGCCAGGTCGCGGTAGTTCTCCTTGGCGAAGTGGAAGCGGACGTCGGCCTTCTCGCCCTCCGGCTCGGCCGGCGCCGGCGCGCTGGTTGGAGCGACCGCGTCGGCGGCGATCGCGGGGGCGGTCGTGGCCTCCGGCTGGGAGGCCGGGGCGCTCGCCGCCGTCAAGGCCGGCGCCGTGGCGGTCGCCGCCGCGGGCTCGGGGGCCGGCGCCGTCGCGGCGGTTGTCGGTGCGGTGGTGGCGGTCTGGGCCGTCGTCAGGCCCGCGAACATCCACGTCACCAGTGCCAGCGCTATCGTCTGTGTCGTTCGCCGTGCGAACATGGTTTGCTCCCTCGTCTTGCGTGCAGTCGCAAACGTGCTTTCCGAAGAGTTCGGCATCCGTGCCTATTCACTCGCCGCCGGCCGGGAGGTGGCCTCGGCCGGCTCGGGCGTCGATTCGTCCGTGTCGGGTTTATCCGTATCGGGTTGGGTTTCGGGCTGGGGCCGGAGCTGCTCGGGCAGTTCCGAAGGCCGCAGCGCCCGCCACTTGCCCAGAGGCTGCTCCAGCTCCACCGCGCGGTAGTCCTTGCCCATGCGCACGATCACCCGGCTGAGGGACATCTTGTCCGGGTCGTCCGGACTGGGCATGGGCCGGTAGTCGACCAGGGCGATCTCGCCGATGGGCAGCTTCTCGCCGAGCTTGAACACGCGGGCCTCGGGCTCCCCGGGAACCTGGACGTGGACCTCGGGGGTTGTGCCCGTGCTGGGCAGGGCGGAGACGATCATGCGGTCCAGCGGGTCGGTCCGCGGCTCGACCGGCGGCGGCGGCCGGTAGATATCACGACGCGGCGGCTCGTACCGGGGCGGCGGGGCGGCGGCGGCGACGCGCGGCGGGATGTAGGGACGGAACACGTTCCGCCGCGCGATCACGTCGTAGGCGGGCCGGTCCTCGTGGGTCAGGGCCGGCGGCTCGGTCATCTCCTCCGGCAGCGGCTTGCGCGGCGGGACGCGGACCGGCGGTTTCCAGTCGAACACCGGCGAGGCGTATCGCAGCGAGAAGGAGAAGTCCTGCCCGTCGTCCTTCGGCGTCACGTCCAGCGTGGCGACGGTGTGCAGGTACGGGTCTCGGCTGAGCAGGAACAGCAGGTTGGTCAGCCTCTCCAGCGATCCGTCGCCGGTGACGTTGACGGCCGCTTCGCCGAACTTGTTCCGCGTCCCGCCTTCGCTGGTGGGCGACAGTTGAACGCGGTTCTCGCTCAGACCCGCCAGCATCGTGATCATGCTGAGCCGAAGGCGCGCCCGGCCCCGCGCGTCGGTGGGCTCGTCGGCGTAGGTCCGGTCGCGCAGGACGGCATACCGGCTCTTCTGCCCCTCCAGCGCCGCGACCTCCCCCCGGAGCTTGCCGATGCTGTCGCGCAGGGTCTTCTCCTCCTGGTCGTATCCGCGGATCCGGCCCAGAACCAGGCGGTTGGCGGCCAGGAACGCCCCGACCGCGCCCACCATGGACAGCACGACGATCGAGATGGTCTTTTCGCGTCGGGTCATGTCTTGCCTGCCCCCGCCGGCGGGGGGTCGGTGCCCAAGAGGGGTCGGATCTCCAGCCGGAACTCCTGCCCGTACCCATGCCGGTCCGTGGTGGGGTCCACCCCGCGGTCGAGCACCTCGCAGTTGGGCAGTTCCATCAGCTTGGCCACCATCGCGTCGGCGGTCTGGCGGTCCTTGGCCCGCCCGACGATGACAATCTTGTCCTTCTTGAAGCCCAGCGACCGGATG
>DASRZG010000074.1:0-11811 GCA_035686585.1 Phycisphaerae bacterium | reverse complement strand
GTTGGCGGATGCATGCGCCGATGCCGCCCGGGTCGTGCGGGCGGGGGCGGAGCCCGTTTGCAGCCGGCCGTTCGACCGGCTGGTGTGGGATGAGCCGGTCCTGGCGGGCTACGTGCACGGGCTGCTTCAGATTCGCCTGGCGGACCGGCAGACGGGGGTGCTGCGGCGGACCGGCATGGCGGCGGCGGCGCAGAGGTTCCTGCCGGAGGAGTCCGCCAGCAACTGGCCGGCGCTGCCGGCGGCGGTGCAAGAGGCGGTCGCCGACGCCGCCTACGAGGGCCATTGCTGGACCCGCGCGTCGGCGGTGTACGGGATGCAGATGCGGTCGCTGCGGGAGCAGGCCGCCGCTTCGCCCGCCCGGGCCCTGGCGCCGGCGGAGGTGGAGGCGTGCCGCCGCTGGCTGGAGTGCGAGGTGTACCGCCGCGCAGGCCGGGACGTGGGCCTGGCGAACCTGGTGCGGCATCTGCGGGCGTCGGCGGGCGAGCTGGCGTGGACGGAGGGCCGGGTGTTCGCCGGGCTGGTCGGCGCGGCGCGGCGGTCGGCGGCGGCGCGGATCTGGTCGGGCTCCGACGGCCCGACCGGTGCGATCGACGCTCTGTACGGCCAGATGGTCCGCAAGACGGCCAACAAGTGCCTCGGGCGGGGCGACCTGCGGTTGGACAATACCCAGTGGGGCCCGCTCCGGAGCGACCCGGCGATCAACCCGTACGCCTCGCTGTGGTGCTTCGTGTCGATCTGGCCGCACTCGTCGAGCTACCCGAAGCAGTGGGCCCACGCGGGGGCGGGCTGGCCGAGGGGGCTTCAGGACTGGGTGGAAGAATCGGAGCGCCAACCGGCGGCGTCCGCGGCTCGCCAGTTCGAACAGGCCTTGGAGCAATGGGGCCGGGAGGCCGGGCCCGCCGGAAGGGATCGCCGCGCCGAGGCCCACTTGATCCGGCATCTGTTGTATAAAGACGTTGGTTCCCTCGCCGACGCGGTCCGCACGTTCGCCTTCGGCAATCCGGAGTACAGCCTGGCGGTCCGCCTGGCGGAGGAGAAATAAGGGCCGCCGGCGCGTCCGGATTCGCCCCGGGCATGGAGAGTGCAATGATACTTCTGTTCGTGGAGACCGGCATTCAGCACGTGGACCTGAACGAGCCGCTGGACTTCCTGGACGCGGCGGCCGGGGAGGCCTACCAGTTCCAGGTCAACGCCGACGGCAGCGTGGCGGCGCGGACGCTGGGCCCGGACGACCCGGACGGCTACTACGCCGCCGACGCCGACTGGACGGAGGGCCGGACGGAGACCACCATCGTCTGCGCGCCGACCGACGGCCTGGAGATCTTCAGCCGGCAGTGGATCCCCATTCCCTATCACAGCACTAACCCGGTGTGGGTGCGGGCGTTCCTGGAACCGGTGATGGGCCCGGCGGGGCAGGCCTACCACGTGGTGCTGGCGTGCGACACCCACAGTCGGACCGACCGCCGCGATGACAGCCTGGGCATCCTGCGGGGCAGCGAGATCGGGTACACCTTCTCGATCAACCCGGACCTGGAGGCGTTCTGGGCGCACCCGGAGGTGCGGTCGCTGGCGCACGCCGCCTGGCGGTCATGGCTGCGGCGGACGCACCCGGACGCGGACCCGTCGGCGCCGAACTCGGTGCCGCTGTCGGACGGCCCGGCCTCGGCGCTGGCGAAGCTGTGGGCGCTGATCCGCTATCTGGCGGTGCGGCTGCCGGACATCCGGTTCGCCAAGGGCAGCGAGAGCGAGCCGGTCGACGCCCACCTGGTTGTGGACCTGGGCAACTGCCGGACGTGCGGGATCATCGTCGAGACCCCCAGCAGCGGCGGGCCGTTTTTCGCCAGCCTGGAGATGCGCTCCCACGAGCTGCCCCGCCGCCGCAGCCGGGACCCGTTCGAGTCGCACATGCAGTTCGTCCGCTCCGGCGCCAATGGCGAGGCCGGCACCGACAGCGGGCGGTTCCACGGCATCTCGCTGATCCGCCTGGGCGACGAGGCCCTGGAGGCGGGCGCCTGGGGCGGCGTGACGGCGGCGGTCACGGGCATGAGCAGCCCCAAGCGCTACCTGTGGGACGACAGCCCCCGCCCGACGGACTGGTGCTTCGTCACCGCCGACGTGACCCGGCCGTCCGGGCCCATCGAGGGGACGGTGCTGCGGTACATCGACCCGGAGCGCCCCTTCCGCCGCCCGGAGGTGGCGCTGCTGACCAACCCTCCCAGCCCCCGCTACAGCCGCAAGTGCGGGCTGGTGTTCGTCCTGCTGGAGATCCTCGAGCAGGCCTTCGCGCAGATGAACAGCGTCGCGCACCGGCGGAACATGCCGATCGAGGGCGGGGAGGCGCGGCGCCGGATCTTCCGGTCGCTGGTGCTGGTGCACCCGTCGGGCATGACGCCGCTGGAGCGGAAGGAGCTGGAGCAGGGCGCCCGGCGGGCGCTGGACATCTGGTTCGATTCCTACCGCGACCCGATCGCGTTCCGCCGGGGCGAGACCGAGTTGATGCCCCCGCTGCCCACCCAGCCCAAGCCCGCGATCCACATGGACTGCGACGAGGGCAGCGCCGTGCAGTTGTGCTACCTGTACGGGGAGATCCAGGAGCGCTTCCAGGGCGACGCCGAAGGCTTCCTGGCCACCACGGGCCGCAAACGCGGCGGGCAGAACACGCTCCGCGTCGCCAGCCTCGACGTCGGCGGGGGCACCACCGACCTGGTCATCTCCGAGTACCGCGCCGTGCCCGGGGCGATCGGCTTTACCTGCCTGCAGCAGCAGCCGCTGTTCCGCGACGGCATCAGCCTCGGCGGCGACGACATCGCCCGGGCGGTGCTGACGGAGATCATCTTCCGGGAGATGGCGGCGCAGTTGGGGGTGGGCCACGAGGAGTGGCGGCGGATCTTCAGCCAGACCACCGGCCCGGTGGACCCGGCCTGGGAGACGGTGCGGCGCCAACTGGTCAGCCAGGTGTGGATCCCGCTGGCGCGATACTACTGGGGGTGGACGGAACAGGACCGCCCGGAGGAGCGGGTGACGCTGCGGACGATCCTCAGCGAGACGCACTACCCGGCGGAGCTGCTGAACGGGTTCAACAAGTACCTGGCCAACCAGCTCGCCACCGGCGGGGGGGTGGACGCCAGCACGCTGGAGTTCGTTCTCAGCGCCAAGGACTTTCGGACCGTGGCCCGGAAGGTGTTTTCCCGGCCGCTGTTCAACTTCTGCGACGTGATCGCGCAGTTCGACTGCGACATTCTGATCGTGGCCGGGCGGGCGGCGGGGCTGCCGGAGCTGATGAAGATGCTGGTGGAGTACTGCCCGCTGCCGCCGGCGCGGATCACCAGCCTCCAGGGCCACCAGGTGGAGGGGACGTGGTTCCCCTTCGCCAAGGGGGGGGTGATCACCGACGCCAAGAGCTGCGTGGTCGTGGGGGCGGCGCTGCACTTCATCTCCACCAAGATCGGCGGGCGGTTCGTGGTCCAGGCGGCCGAACCGTGGCCCAACCAGGTCATCATCGGCGTCGCCGAGCCCGCCCGGCAGATGGTGCCCAACCGCAACGTCCTGTTTGACTCGCGGGAGTCCACGCTGGTGACCGGGGACATCATGTTCGCCGGCAGCCTGTGGATTGGCTGCCGGCACATCGCCGACGAGCTGGCCTACGCCAACGCCCTGTACGAGGTGACGTGGACGCCGCGGGTCCGCCAGGCGATCGCCAACGGCAGGGCCGCCGGCCCGCAGGCGACGATCCGCCTGGCCCGCAACCGCGACGATCCGTTCACCCTGAAGATCCATTCCGCCAAGGGCACGTTCGGACAGGGCATGCCCATCAACCGCGACAAGGTGGCGATCAAGCTGCATACGATCTACAGCGACGACTACTGGCTGGACACGGGGTGCTTCTATGACTGATGCACGCGCAACGAGGGGCACGGTCGACGGGCGATCACTGCTGGCCGACGCCCTGGGGCGATGGGAGGCCGCGCTGGACGCCGCCGCCGCCGAGGCGATCGCCGAGGAGGTGCGGCTGTTCCTGGAAGACGTCGCGGCCAAGGGGCCCGCGGAGGCGGCCCGGGGCAAGACCCCCCAGGCGTCCGACGCGATCATGGCCTTTGCGCTGTACTGCCTGAACGAGTTCAGGCCGGGCGAGGCGCCGTCGCCGCCCCGGCCCGACCCGTCGGCGCTGCCGGCGAGGCCGGCGGCATCGCCCTCCGCCCGCGGGGACGAGTCGTCCTCGCGGAGCCGGCGGTCGGCGGCCGAGACGCAGGCGCTGATCGAGCGGCTGTGGAAGGAGCGGATCCGGCTGCTGGGGGAGCCGCCGTTCGGCGACCTGCTGCCGTTGTTCGTCCGCGCCAGCACGGAGGGGCTCAAGCAGCAGGCCTGGACGCTCCAGGCGCTGCTGCGGGTGTATTTCGAGATGGACTGGTCGGCGGCGGGGGACCTGCTGCAAGAGCTGGCCTACAAGGCGGGCGGGCTGATCTGCCAGTTGATCCTGGATCAGTCCGACGCCAATCAGACCGCGCTGATGCAGGCGGGGTGCGAGCTGCTCAACCGCAATCCGCAGTTCGCCCAGCAGTACCAGTGCCACACCCTGCCCGCCCACAGCGGCTACGACGTGAACACCTGCGAGGCGCCCCAGGGCCAGCGCCGACCGGGCCAAAGCGTGATCCCCTTGTCGTTCTACATCGTCCGGCGGCAGAGCGGGCAGGTGTGCCGCCGGGCCCAGGTGAACTGGGCGTGAACGGTCGGGAGCGGGACGGATGAGCGAAATCAGGACAGAACTGCCATCCGGCGAGCACATTCGCGTCATCGGCGAAGGGCGCGCGGTCCTGGAGTACTGGCCGAACATCAAGCCCTACTACGCCGACATCCTCGCCGCCCCCCACGTCCAGGGGACCTCCGTGGTGTGGGAACTGGGGGCCGAGTACGCCGGCGAGGGGCGCCCCGAGGACATCCAGGCCGCGCGCGACCGGTTGGCGCAGGCCAACGCGCGGGTCGATCCGGTGCTGGAGACGCTCGCCCAGATCCGCCAGCGCAAACCCGTGGGGCGATACTACGTCTGCTCCGACGAGGAGTACCGCCGGATCGAGCAGCTCATGCCCCGCCTGCGGACGGCGCCGGGGGCGGTCGAGGAGCAGAAACACCTCCCCGCCGCCAGCCTGGAGACGCTTTGCACGCTGCTGGAGCAGGTCCGCGCGTCGCTGGTGCCCAGCGAACTGGACCCCAAGCAGGTCGTCCGGACCTCCGAGGGGCCCCGCATCATCGGCTGGGGGCTGGTGGTGTTCACGCCCGTCCGGATCATCGCCCCGCCGCCGTGGGAAGGCCCGGCCGCCGTCGCGGCCGTCGCGGCCCCGCCGGCCGAGGGCGCGGCCGCGCGGCGGAAGCGACGCCTCTGGCCGTGGCTGCTGCTGCCGTTGGGGCTGCTGTTGCTGGCGGCCGGGGCGGCGCTGCTGTGGTGGTGGCTGGGGTACGTGCCGGCGCTGCCCTTCGAGAACCACGAGTTCGTCCTGGGCGCCGAGGGGCCTTACGCCGACGCCGCCTCCTTCGCGGTGATCCACAGCGGCGGGTCCGATCAGGCCGATCCCGTCACGACCGGGCCGGTCACCCGCCCGATCCCCCCCGGCATGGTGCCCGTCGTCAGGGCCCAGCACGAGGACCCCTGGGCGGCGGGCTCGGTCGCCCTGGCCAACGTCCTGGGCCTGCGCGAGGGCTTCCGCGTCGAGGCCCGGATGGCCAAGTCCGACCGGTGGCTGTCCAACCCGCCGCGGTGGGTCCTGTCGGTCGATCCGGCCGAAGGCATCTACTGCCGCCAGGATGGGCCCGACCCCGACGACCGCGTCGGAGTGGACCTGGTCCTGCTGCCGGCGGCGCAGCGGGGCGTCTCCGGACGGTTCCCACGGGGCGGCGCGTTTGACATCCGACCCGGCGCCGGCGAGGTGCTGTTCTACGTCGAGGGCGACGGCGTGCGGAGCTTCTACTGGATCGGCGTGGAGCTGGACCGGCCCGTCCGGCCGAAGGACCTGCGGATGCGCGTGATCGAGCCGGCCCGAGGGGACTGGCCGGAAGGGTGGCGCGAGCTGAATCGCCCCATCACCCTCCTCCGCGGCGACGGGGCCGACCGGCGGCATTTTCTGATCTTCCTGCTGATGCCGGCAGAGACCATCGAAACCTATGGTGACAAGGTTGTGAAGATCGAGCTGTCCGACCGGGCCGGCTCGACGCGGAACCTCATGGCACGAATCGTTCGCAGGCCCGACCGCTGACCGGCGGACCCGGTCCCGGCGGGCGGGCGGACATTCAGGCGAGGTCGAGACGATGACCGACAACGAGAACAACCCGTGGGACGCGCTGGGCGAGGAGCAGCCCCGGGCGGCTGGCGATGCCGCCATGGACGAGTTGGGCCTGGAGACGCCCCCCAAACGCTCCCGCAAACGCCGCTGGCTGTGGCTGCTGGTGCCGGCGCTGATCGGGGCGGGCATCCTGGGTTGGTGGCTGCTGAGGCAGCGCCAGGACTCGCTCCCCTTCGAGGAAAGGGCCGACGCCTTCGGGTTCGAGGAGTTCAAGGAGACCAACCTGCCGCGACTGGTGGGGGTCGAGAGGATCGAGGTGGCCCGGGCGCCCGAGCCCGTCCCGCCCGACCGGACACCTCCGGACCGCACGCCCCCGGACGTCGTCCGACCCCCGGACGTGGTCAGGCCCCCGGACGTCGCCGTCAGGCCTCCCGACGTCGTCAGGCCGCCTGACGTCGCCGTCCGGCCGCCCGATGTGGCCGTCCGGCCGCCGGATGTGGCCGTCCGGCCGCCGGATGTGGCGGTCCCGCCGGATGTGGCGGTCACCCCCATCCCCGACAATCCCTCGGCCGCCGGGCCCACCGAACCGACCACGCGCGGCAGTGACGAGCCGGTCGAGGTGGTCGTGCCCGACCCGACCGCCCCGACCACCCGCGGCAGCGACGAGCCGGCGGAGGTGGTGGTCCCCGACGTCGCCGTGGGCCCGGAGGACCCGACCACCCGCAGCGCGGTCGAGCCCGGCGCCGATCCCGATACCGCCGGCGGCGGATGGAAGCTGGAAGGCCTGGCGCGGACCGAGCCGATGGAGCCCGGACAGGACCCCCGCGAGAACGCCCCCAAGCCGCCCGACTACTTCAAGCCCGAGAACATGCGCGACGGGTTCCTGATCTACAGCCAGGTTCCCAGCCAGGACATGTGGAAGCTCAACCGCGACGACCTGTTCGTCCGGCAGTTTCACACGGCCGAGGGCAAGCCCTGCGTGGACTTCGTCTGGCCGGGCGAGGGGCACCTCAAGGACGCGGAGGGGGCCCTGCCCCCCGACGGCAGCTTCTGGATCCGCCCGCGCCAGAAGAAGGGCAACTACTCGCGCTACTTCGACAACCAGAAGGCGGACTTCTACCACTGGGTGGGGATCGAGATCCCGCCCGAGCATAAGGACAAGGCCGCGCAGATGTTCGAGTGGAAGCTGGCCAGCCCGAGCACGCCCCCGTCGGGCTGGCAGCCGGCTGGGGGAGTCTACGAGTACAAACGGGGCGACAAGACGCGGTACATGTACGTGTACCAGATGCCGATGGGCCCGCTCAGCAGCGGCGTGACGAACGTCGACCTGCGCCTGTATCACAAGGAATCGGGCGCGTACCTGGGCAAGAACAGCCACAGCGTCACCATCGGCGGCACCCCGTAGCACCGGCCCCGTGCCCCCGGCGCCGGCGGAGACCGAGCGAATGTTTCAGACGATTGCTTCAGACGGCGGCCCCCTGGTGCCCGGCCCATCGGTCGGGCCCCTGCACGGCAGCTATCCGTACCTGCGCCTGTTCTTCGGGCGGTTTTTGGCGGACGTGAGCGTCGAGCCCGACGGCCGGGGGCACAAGGTGGGATGGCTGATCCCCGGCGGCGAGGAGGCCCCGCCCGCTCCCCAGCGGCTGCGGCGCGAGCTGGAGGCGCTGGGGCAGGCGATGACGCGCGCCTACGAGGAAGTGCACGGCAAGGGGCACGGGCGGTCCCGCGGCGCCGAGGTGGTCCGCCGGACCGTGGCGGCGCAGGTGCTGGGCGAGTGGCGGGTGCCCATGTCGGCCGAGGACGTCCGCTTCAATCCCTCCGGCGAGCTGGTGGTGATCAACTGGTGCACGGAGCGGCCCGGCAACAGCCGCCGGTTGGCGGACTGGGAGCCGCGGCAAGTCATCCAGCGGCTTGCCGGCAGCTTCAAGGTGCCCGCGCCGGACATCAAGCCCTTGCCCAAGCCCCGGATCTCCTCGTCGGTGCCCGCCCCGGGCACCCCCGGTCCACGGGCCGAGACGCCCCGGGCGTTGGCCCCGCCCCAACCCGCCGGAAGCGGGCTGGGACAGAAAACCTGGCACTGGATGGTCCTGGGGCTGGCGCTGCTGGGCGTGCTGGTCGCCGGGCTGGCGATCGGGCACAACGCCGGCTTCACCAAGGGCAAGGCCTTCGCCGACGGGCGCCCCAGCGACGGCCGGGGGTCGATCCAGACGACGTCCGGGCAGGACCTGGACCTGGCCTCGTCGGTGATGCCCTCCGGCGCCCAGGCGATGGTCTTCCACAACATGGCCGCCGAATCCGGCGGATACGACCGGGTCACGGTCTGGGTGCCGCTGCGGCCCGAGGGCTCGCTCGGCCGCGGCGCCCGGCGGTTCGGGGGCTTGGTCGGCGGCGACGGCAGGACCGTCTCGGGACGGCTCTGGCTGGTGTACGGGCAGGACTACCCCCACGACGCGGGGCGGATCGGTCCGGTCTCGTACCGGCTGGGGGAGACGGACGCGTCGGCCGAGCCGGTCCAGTTGGGGTTGGCGTTGCGTGCGCCCACGCGGCGGTACGACGGCGCGGCTCTGCGGTCGTCGCCGGCCGTGGGGGCGTCCGCCGGGATTCTGCATTGGAGAGTGTGGTAAGGATAAGCCTATGAGCCCGCAAGTTGTTCAGATACCGATGGCCAAGGAGGACCTGGCGCTGCAGAAGTCGCTGGGTTCGCTGTGTGAGCTGCTGGTCGAGGCGGAGGACTGGGCCTCGCGATACGACCGGGCCGGTCTGACCGCCCAGGGGGTGCGGAACATCCGGCGCGACGCGGAGCGCGCGTACCGGGCGTCGAAGCGCCGGCTGTGCGTGGGTCTGTTCGGGCCCAGCGGGGCGGGCAAATCGTTCCTGATCGGCGAGCTGGGCCGGGGGGGCGACCAGGTCCTGCGGATCTCCCGTCCCGGCACCAACGCGGCGGCGGTGCCGTTCCTGGAGAACATCAACCCGAACATGGCCGACGAGGCCACGGCGGTGGTCTGCCGGCTGACGTCGTATCCGCAGGTCCAGCCGGAGCGCCCGGGGACGTTTGCCGCCCGGATCCTGTCGGCGTCGGACGTGCTGAAGTGCCTGGCGACGGGGTTCGTGTACGAGTGCAAGTACCCCGAGGTGGAAGGGCTGACCAAGCGCTGCCAGGACATGATGGAGCCCCTGCCCCGCGGGCGGGGGGAGGACCCGTTCCTGGAGGTGCTCGACGACGCCTGGAGCTACGTCGAGGAGCGGTTCGACACGCACCATTACTACGTGCCGCTGTTGCGCCGGTCGGACATCCGCAGCCGGCTGGGCCGGATCGGCGGGCCGCTGAACGAGGACCAGCGCCGCATGCTGGCCTCGACGCTGTGGGGCATGGGAGACACCCCGGCGATCGACTTCCTCTACGCGCACCTGGTGGGGGCGTTGGGGCAGGTCCGTCACGTCGACCACATCGAGATCGACCAGGACGCGGTGGTCTCGATCGGCAAGGGCGAGCAGGACGAGACGAAGAACCCCTCCACGGTCGTCAACGCCCGGATCCTCAACGACCTGATGCACGGCGGGTACGGCACGGTGCCCGTCTACTTCGGCGACGGCGCCGCCAGCAATGTGCAGATGGAAAAGGCCACCGTCAGCGCGCTGGTGGCGGAGCTGTCGCTGCCGGTGGAGCCGATGACCGGGCAGGCCGAGCCGCGGATCGTGGACGTCGCCGACATCCTGGATTTCCCCGGCGCCCGCACGGGCCGGGCGGGGGCCGAGGGCGAATCGGGCTGCCTGCCGGAGAAGCTCCAGAACGACCGGGAGGGCCTCCGCAACGTCGTGGAGATGTTCAAGCGGGGCAAGCTGACGTTCCTGTTCGAGGGCTACTGCCGGGAGCGGGAGATCACGGTGCTGGACTTCTGCATCGACGGGTTCGAGCGCCCCGAGTGCCACGACGTGGTGCCGCAGGTGACGCGGTGGGTGGAGACGCGCTACCCCCGCTTCGACGCGCTGGGGGACGAGGAGCTGACCAGCCCGTCGCTGTTTCTGTGCCTGACCAAGTTCGACAAGCTGCTCCAGCCGGCGATCGGGGTGGGCATCGAGAAGCGCTGGGACTCGACCATCCAGAAGATCGTCAGCTTCTTCGACCGCGCCGGCAACTCCTGGTTCACCAACTGGGGCCAGTCCCCCGGGCGGTGCTTCGACAACCTGTTCTGGGTCCGCAATCCCAGCTTCCCCGTCGAGATGGAGTACCTGCCGGAGACCGAGGCGTCCTACATGGTCAGCAAGACGGTTCAGCGGTTCATGCAGGACTACAGTGAAAAGTGGCGCAGCTCCATCCCCGCCGACGCCTTGGACAAGCACCACACGGGCATCCCGCTGCTGGCCAGGCTCATCCAGCGCAAGCTCCGCCCGGAGATCAAGCGGCGCGAGCTGGAGGACAAGCTCACGGTGATGGGCTCGATGCTGGACGAGGTCCTCGCCCGCCACTACGTGTCGGTGGACAACGACGAGCGGATCGAGGCGGGCAGGAAGTCCGCCCGCCGGCTGATCGCGCTGATGCGGGAGCACGAGGAGGACTGCCTCTTCGGCCCGCTGCTGGCGGCGATGGGGCTGCCCCGGGAGATCATCCGCCGGCAACTGGGCAGCATGACCGAGGGCGTCGTGCCCGTGCTGACCAGCCGGCAGATGGACAACTTCGTCGAGGCCCTGGTGGAGGACTGGCTGGATCACGTCCGCAAGCTGCTGCAGAAAGAGGACGGGCTGATGCGCCTGATCAGCCAGGACGCCGCCACCGTCACCGGCTTCGTCGAGCAACTGGCCCTGCGGGCCAAGAGCCCGGCCTTTCGCCGGGACTTCACCGACAGCATCGCCTTCTTCTTCGAGCACCCGTTGGGGCTGGAGCACTTCTCCCTGCCCCTGACGGCGGTGTGCTGCCGCAAGTGGAGCGACTTCGTGACCACGCTGGGCTACGAGCTGCAGCCCCAGGCCGACCCCGAGACGCCCCCCCGCCTCAGCCGGGATGTCCCCTGGCGGCGGTACATGAAACAGTGGGAGGACTACCTGGAAGAGCTATACGTGGCCAACTGCTCCACCGAGCAGGAGATACCGGAAGGCAACGACATACTGGGCGAAATCCTGAACCGGCTTCGGGCCATCGGCGACGGCGGCCCGGCCGTTTGGAAGAGCGAGTGAATCCGCGGATATGGGGCGGATTTCCCTAATCCGACCGGGCGTTCTGGCCGTTGAGCATGCAGGGCCCGCCATGGCCCCGGCGAATTGGGGAATCTCGACTCTTCCGCTGCACCCGCGGTATCAGCGGCCGGTGTTGTGCCCTTGGCGCAAGCCCGCGTGATTCGTGGGGCGAGGACTTTCGATGGAACAGTGTCTGGAGCGAGCGCTGGGAGAGATGGTTTCCCTGGCGGCGAAGTTGAACATCATTCCCGGCAGCACGCCGCTGCCGGTCAACGACAACGACGTGCGGCGTTGGCGTGCCGCGGCCGCCGGCAGCGACGCCTGGCTGGTCGAGGACCGTGGCCGCAGCGTCGGGTCGCTGCTCAGA
>DASRZG010000073.1:0-4547 GCA_035686585.1 Phycisphaerae bacterium | reverse complement strand
CCGAGGTGACCGTGCTGTACGACGGGCCGGTGATGAAGGAGTTCGAGATCTTCCAGGTCCCCGTCGACGGCACGGGCCGTCCCGACCCGTACCTGGTGGTCTACTGGCGCGTGCGGGCGTTCAGCGGGGAAAGCTCCGTCCGCGTCTCGGCCATCGTGGAGAACTGCAACCCGCGGATCGCGGGCTTCTACCACTTGGTGCACTACAACTTCAACGGGGTGACCCTCACCGGCGAGGGCGGGACGGTGCTGTACAACGAGGGCGCCTACGACCACCTCGACCAGACCCGCTACCGCATCCTCACCTGGACCGACGGACAACTGGAGAACATCGAGCGGACGCCCAACTACAACTACTGGGCCAAGGGCAAGTTCGTCCCCGCCTACCAGCTCACCAACGCCACGGGCTCCCAATACCGGGACCTCACCGCCGCCGACGTTGACAGCATCTATACCGCCCAGACCGGCGGGCGCAACGACGACGTCCGAGACCAGGGCATCCTGGAGCAGGGGATCATCTTCGACCACATGCCCGGCACCGGCAGCCGGTGGGACATCGGCGCCTACCCCGCCTGGACCATCTCCTACCTGCTGGCGGGCGGGTCGGGCACCTACGAACGGATCCTCCACGCCGACGGCAACGGGGGCGGGTCGTTCTACATTCACGTCCGCCAGAACGGCGCGCCGGGCTACAACGTGACCAGCCTCCCTTCGGGCCAGAGGCCGCTGGACAACTTCCACCGGATCGACCCGTACCTGCAAGGGATAGCCCATCACCCCGACCACGCCCACGCGCCCTCGCTGGGCTACGCCGCCTACCTGATCACCGGCGACAAGTACTACGCCGAGGAGATGAGCTTCTGGGCGAGCTACCAGTTGGGCGAGTGGCCTTACACGGGCATGGACCTGGGCGCGCCGGAGCGGGCGCAGGCGTGGGGGTTCCGCCACGTCGTCGACGCCGCCTTCATCCTGCCCAACGACCACCCGCTGCTGAACTACTTCGTGGGGCGGATCGACGCCTATGCCCAGGACTGGCAGACGAAACTGATCTCCTCGGGGCGGAAGGTCCACTTCCTGAAGGACATGGCCGCCTCCTCCGGGCGCTACGAGTGGGTCAACGCCAACTTCTGCTCGACCTGGCAGACGGCGTGGGTGGTCTGGTCGCTGGGCAACGCGGTGGACAAGGGCTTCACCCAGATGGAGGCCGCCCGCGACTGGATCGGCGAGTACATCGTGGGCTTCTACACCTCCGACGACGAGTTCATCGGACCCGACGGGGTGACCTACACCTTCGACCCGAAGGACGCCATGGCCTACAGCACCGCCACCTCGCTGTGGAACTACCAGGTCGTCACCAGCTCCCACGGCTACGACATTTCCGTCAAGACTTCCAAGATCAAGAACCTCGATAACTACGGGGAGATCTGGTACTGGACCAAGGTCAACCAGGACAACGAGTACGCCGACAACGGCCAGACCGGCGACGGGCTGTTGACGCATCCGGACGCCCAGGGCTACTGGCCGCTGCGGGACCCGGGGTGGGGGCACGGGCTGTACAACGACTACAGCACCCATCCCCCCACGCCCAAGAACTGGTGGGCGTGGCACCGGTACGGGGCGTGGGACGGGCTGGTCTCCGCCTACAACGGGCAGACCACCGACGCCATCGAGGCCTGGAACGTCATGCTGCCTCTGGCCGAGGCGGCCCAGTACGGCTACGAGATGGTCCCGGCGGCGCTGTTCGAGTCTGACGACATTCCCCCCGGGGCCGTCGACGACCTGGCCGCCGGCAACGCCACCAGCGGCAGCGTCGAGCTGACCTGGACCAGCACCGGCGACGACTACGGCGACGGGACCGCCACCGCCTACGATGTCCGCTACTTCGACAGCCCTATCACCGGGGCCAACTGGGCCTTCGCCACGCCCGTGACCGGCGAGCCGGCGCCCCGGCCGGCGGGAACGGTCCAGTCCATGACCGTCGGCGGGCTGGCCTCCGAGACGATGTGGTACTTCGCCATCCTCGTCGAGGACGACCACGGCAACGTCTCGGGCCTGTCCAACGTGGCGGCCATTGCCACGCTGTCCGACGGCGGCTCGCCCGCGGCCATCGGCGACCTGGCGGTGGTCGGGGCGGGCTTCGGGCGGCTGGACCTGACCTGGACCGCCCCGGGCGACGACGGCATGACGGGCACGGCCGCCCTGTTCGACCTGCGCTACCTCGACCGGCCGATCAGCGAGGCCAACTGGGACCTGGCCGTCCGGGTCGACGGCGAGCCGGCCCCGCTGCCGGCGGGGTCGCACCAGGGCATGACGGTCGAGGGGCTCGACGCGGGCCGGACCTACTACTTCGCCATCAAGACCGCCGACGAGATGGGCATGCTGTCGCCGCTGTCCAACGTCGCCATCGGGACCACCCAGCGCATGCCGACCGGGGTGGTGGAGGACTTCGAGACCCCCGGCGACCAGGGCAAGTGGCGGGAGTTGTATACCTCCTCGGACACCCCGGTCCGCCTGAGCCTGGTCGCCGGTCCGGACGGATCGGCGCTGCAATACGGTTTCGCCTGGAGCTCCCCTCACGGATCGCTCGCCTACGCCCCCGACGGGGAGGACTATCTGCTGGGCAACGCCGGGACCCTCAGCGCCGACCTGCTCGTCCGGGACAACACCAGCCAGGGCGGGCTCACCGGCTCGGTCGTTGGGCTGCTGGTCAAGGGCTTCACCGACGACGGCGCAGGGCAGGCGGGCGGGTACGTCGTCACCCTCCAGCAGAACGGCGGCAACGTCATCTTCCGCGTGGGCCTGAGCAAGTTCCCCTCCGCCAGCCAGGCCAACTCGGAGTACCTCCGCGACGGCACCAAACACACCAGCCACAACGGGCAGGGCTACGTCCAGGCCAACCTCGGCCCGCTGGGCAACGCGGACAAGTGGTATCACGTCTCGGCCACGCTCTCCGAGCCGTCCGAGGGCGTGGTGCAGATCGACGCGGTCGTCTCCAACGGCGGCAACGTGTGGAACCTGACCTACACCGACTCCGGCGCCCGGGCCTGGACCGGCCCGGGCACGGTGGGAATCCTCTGCCAATACCTGTACAGCCAGGCCGTGCAGGTGGACAACTTCTCCATCGAGGTGCCGCAGACGGAGCGGCTGATGGGCGACGCCAACGACGACGGCGAGGTCGGCATCGCCGACCTGGCCGCCCTGGCGGAACACTACGGCCAGTGCAACGTGGGCTGGGCGGAGGGCGACTTCAACGACGACGGCTGCGTGGGCATCGCCGACCTGGTCGCCCTGGCGGACCATTACGGGGAGAGGCGGGAACCCGGCGGCGCCCCCGCCAGCGGCGGCGCGTCGCCGGCCGGCAGCGCCGCGGCGCCCCTGGCCGAAGACGACGGCGGCACCGAGGGCGCCCTCCTCAGCGCCGACGCCGTGCTGCTGCCCGCGCTGGCCATCGACCTGTCGGCCCTGGCGCCCGCCGTCGAGCCGGCGGACCAGCCGCAGGCCCTCGGGGCCGAGTGGGCCGTCACGGACGGATGGGACCTCCCCGGGCCGGACGCGCCCGACATCCTGGCCGGCGTGCTCCCCGACCTCCTGCCCGCCCCGCTGCCGAACGGGTGACGACGTGGGTGGCACCCCCAAGCGCAGCGATCCGCGCGCCGTTCGGCGGATCGCGGAGCTTGAGGGTGAGGAATGCGAACGAGTCCGGCGGCGCGCTGTGCGGCGATCCCCCCGGACCGTCTACCCGCACGGGCAGTCGGCGCCGTCCCAGCAGTAGGTGCAGAGCTTCTCCTTCGGCAGCCCGACCGCCTTGACCAGGTCGCCGAGGCGCTGGTATCGCAGCGAGGTGAGGTTCAGCCGGTTGCTGATCCGCTCGACCATGGCGGCGTGCTGGGCGGAGTCCTCGTCCGCGTACGCGGGCAGGTCCTTGTCGGCGGCGCCCTCCAGCTCCTTGATCGCCTTGCGGGCGGCCAGGTCCAGCTCCGACCGCGACCGGGAGAAGTTCAGGAACTTGCAGCCGTGCACCAGCGGCGGGCACGCCGGCCTCATGTGCACTTCCTTCGCGCCGTAGTCGTACAGGCGCTGGATCGTGTCCTTCAGCTGCGTGCCGCGGACGATGGAATCCTCGCAGAACAGCATCCGCTGCCCCCGGATCAGCTCGCGGATGGGGATCAGCTTCATCCGCGCGACCACCTCGCGGACGCTCTGGTCCTGGGGCATGAAGCTCCGCGGCCAGGTGGGCGTGTACTTGACGAAGGGGCGGCGATACGGGATGCCCGCCTCGTGGGCGTAGCCGACGGCGTGGCCGGTGCCGGAATCGGGCACGCCGGCCACCATGTCGACCTCGATCTTCTCCGCCCGCGCCAACGCCGCCCCGCAGCGGTTGCGGCAGGCCTCGACGTTGATCCCCTCGTAGTCGGACGCCGGGTAGCCGTAGTACACCCACAGGAACGTGCAGATCTGCATCCGCTCGCCGGGCGGGGCGACCTGCTCGACGCCGTCGGGGTTGATCCGGACGATCTCACCGGGGCCCAGCGTGCGCTCGACCTCCAG
>DASRZG010000072.1:0-2781 GCA_035686585.1 Phycisphaerae bacterium | reverse complement strand
GCAGCCTGGCGATCTGGGCCTCGGCGCGTTTGCGCTCGTCCTGGAGCGCTTCGGCCATGGCGGCGTGGGCCTGCTGCCGATAGACGGCCCGCTCGGCCTGGAGGGAGGCCCGCTCCAGGCGGAGGTCCTCGGTACTGAGCCGGGCGAGTTCCTGTCCGGCGTGGACCGCCTGGCCGGGCTCGACCGACACGGCGGCGAGGTACCCGTCGAAGGGGGCGGGCACGACCCGCCGGTGGACCGCCTGGATGACGAACGAGGCTTCGGCCTGGTGGCTGCCCTTGGCGAAGGTCAGCACCAGGACCGCCGCGATGACCGCCAGCGCCAGCGCCTTGGCCCAGGTGTGCTTGGGGCCGATCAGCGCCGCCAGCCCTTTGCGGGCCGCCCCGGCCAGCTTGGCCCCGAACCACCGGTCCTGCGCGTACAGGTTCAGCAGACCCGCCGTGGCGAGGTCCGACGTCAGGCGAAGCGCCTCGATCTCCTCGACGCCGAACGGGCGATCGATCGGGCGCTCGAGGGTGAGCACGCCGACCGCCTCTCCGCCGCGGCGAAGCGGCAGGGACACGACCGCGGCCGGGCCGTGCCGCACCGACAGCTCCCCCGTCGCCCGGTGGATGTAGGTCGCCTCCCCGGCGGCGGGATGCACGATCTCCACGTCCTGGTCGAGGCACTCTTCCATCGCGGCCTCGATGTCCTGGACGATCTTCATCTTTCGGGAGAACTTTTCGGTATGGCTGAGCCCCTTCAGCTTGACATACCGGCCCTTGAGGACCCCGAACCCGACCCGGTCGCACTGGAAGCGTGCGGCCAGCTCGTTGCAGATCGCCATTGCGGCCGCGGTGAATCGCTGCTGGTCGTTCGTTGCCGCCAGCGTCTCCATCGCCACCCGCAGGCGCCGCAGGTCCAGTTGCCTGCGCTGGAGGGTCAGGCGCATCTCGTAGAGGCCGAGCAGGCTGGACGACAGTTCCAGGTTCTCGCGCCGGGCGGCGAGAACGGTCTGGTCGCCCGTGGCGATCATGAAGGCGGCCGCCCCGCGGACGCCGCCGCCGCCCCGCAGGGGCACGAGGATCACGTGGTGGCGGGCCCGCTCGCCGTACAGCGCGTGGTCGCTGTGCAGCGGGACGATCGCCGTCTGTCCTCCTTGGACCACCCTCGCGGCCGACTCGACCGACTGCGCCAGCCAGACCGGCGCGGTCACCCCCGGACGCAGCGGCGGATGGACCGCCAGCACCTCGACCTCGCCGTCCGGGATCACCCGCAGGATCGCCCCGTCGTCGGCGCCGGAGAGGGAGCACTGCACCGCCAGCAACGCCGCCAGGAACTGCTCCGGGGGCCCGTCAAACCGGCTGAGGCGATCGATGGTCTCGCCCATCGTGGGCATCGTCGCCGCCCGTCCCCCCTGCGGTCCCTGCACGTGCTCCAGCGACATGGGCGATCATCCTGTCGGGACGGGTGCGGTTGGGCCGCCGCCCTTGCGGCGCTTGTTGACGTCCAGCTCCAGCTCGCCAAAGTCCTGTTCGTGCCGGCGAATCAACTGCCCCAGCGTGATCGCCAGCCGCTTCGCCGAGTAGTAGTTCAGGATAACCCTCTGGTGGACCTGAAAGATGATCTCCGGGGGCTGCTGGGCGGCCGGGTTCATCAGGTTCACCCCGAAGTCCAGCATGACCTCCTCCGCCGTGCCGTTGGCGCGAAAGGCGTTGGCGTAGGCGGTGCCCATGCTCCGCTCGTCGACGCGAACGCGGACCTGCTGCTGCCCGGTCTGCTCCCGCGCCTGATCCTCCACGTTCGGTCCGCCGCCGGCCGGGGGTTCGGTGTTGTCGGCCATGATCACTCCTTGTCCTTTGCCTCGCTGCCCGGGTCGGTCTTGGGTCCGGCCGGCGGAGGAGTCGCTGGGGAAACGTTTTTGCCCGCCGCCTCGGGCGGCGGAAACTTGACGGTCACCTTTTCCCCGGCCGGGCGGCGAGTGGGGTTCGGCACCTCCACGCAGACCGTCAGCGTGTCGCTGCCGGCGTCGGCGACCGGGGAAACGTGGATCACCTTGCCCTCCGCGCGGACCGGGCTCGGGGGGTCGCCCGCCCCGGCGAACTCGACCTGCGCCGCCCCGCCGGGCCGCAGCGTCACCGCCCGCCCCAGCGGGACCCCGACGTCGATCCGAAGCGGGTCGATCTTCACGACCTCGATCACGTGCGCCAGGGCGTCCACCGCTTCGCCGGGCTCCATCAAGAGCTCCTTGACCACCCCGTCGATCGGGCTGGTGATGCGCATCCGTTCGAGCTGGCGCTTCATCTGCTCGTACTTCCTGCGATCCTGTTCCTGCTCGAAGCGTCTCAGCTCCAGCGTGAGCTCCGCGATCAGGACGTCCAGGCGGGCGTAGTCGATCTCCAGCGGCGTGGTCCCGCCCCCTTCCGACGCGGACTCGATTCTCTTGAGGTCCACCTTCTTCTGGGCGAGCTGCGCGTCGGCCGCCTTGGCATGAATCGGGTTGGCGGCCTTGAACTTGAGCCATTCCAGCTCGATCCGCTCGACCGCATCGTCCTGGTGGACCAGGATCTGCCCCTTTTTGACGGGATCGCCTTCCTTGACGAGGACCTTTGCGACGACCCCGGGGCGAACGAAGGAAAGCGTCGCCTTTTCGCTTGGCTTGGTGAAAGCCTCGACCCCGCCGGCAAGACACGGCGCCGACACAGCCGCCGCCATCACCAGACACGCCGCCCCGCAGGTTTTGGGTATTCCCGTCATGCCATGGCCCTACACCCGCCAGCAGTGTAGGTTCCACCCGGAAAG
>DASRZG010000071.1:0-11325 GCA_035686585.1 Phycisphaerae bacterium | reverse complement strand
CACCCGACGGGACCCAGATCGACGTGTGGGTCATCAACTCCCGCATGGTTCACCACGCCGATGACGGGTCGGAGCAGCCCGTCCGCCGCGGCACGGTCGTCCTGCTCCATCCGCTGCTGGCGAGCAAGAGCTGGTTTCTGCCGCTGGCCGAGAAGCTCGCCGACGCGGGGTGGGACGCCGTGCTGATCGACAACCGCGCCCACGGCCGAAGTGCTGGAAAATACATTACTTGGGGGGCGAAGGAAAAACACGACGTCAAGGCGGTGATGGACGCCCTCCTCGCCGACGGGACGGTCTGCCCGGCCATCTACGCCATGGGCGCCTCGATGGGCGGGGCGGTGGCGATCCAGTACGCCGCGCTGGACCCGCGCTGTCGGGGCGTGCTGGCGGTGGCGCCCCCCGCCGACGCGCGCCGCCCCTGCCGGGGGATCCTGCTGATGGCAAGCCCCGGGCGTTTCGAGGCCGCCTTCCGACGGGCCGGGGAAATCGCCGACTTCGACCCCGATTCCGCCTCCGCCGTCGCCGCCGCGAGCCACCTGACCTGCCCCCTGCTGCTGGTGCACGGCATCTGGGACGTCATCGTGCCCTACCGGCACAGCCGCGACATCCTCCGCGCCGCCGCCGGGGGCGGGAAGCTCCAGCCCCTCTACCTCAAGGGCCACGCCGCCGAGATCGGCATGGAGGACTGGCTGGTCACGCGCATGGGCATCCTGGCGGAGATGGGGCGGCAGAAGCAACGGGGACCCGAACATGACTGACAGGCCGGACCCGCCCCGGCTGCGCAGCGCGGACATCATCTCGCTGCTGTCGCCCAAGCCGCTGTGGCGGCTGGTGCGGGGGATGGCGCGGGCGCCGTTCGACGAGGGCTTCGCCGGGGCGCCGCTGGCGGTGTGCTGGTTCGTCAACTTCGCCTGCAACGCCCGCTGTCCGTTCTGCTGCAAGGCGGGCATCATCGAACGGAGCCGCCTGTTCGGCATGATGGCGTCCGGGACGGAATCGTGAAAGGGAACCTGAATGAGCAAGTCTGACCTGGTCGGAGTCCTGAGTCTGTTCGCGGCGGTCGGCCTGTTCTTCTTCGCGTTCATGGGGCCCCGGGCCCTCCGCGGGCAAACCGGCTTGCTGACCTGTGCCGGCTCCATCGCGCTGCTGGCGGCCGCGGTGGCGTCTGGCGCCCTGCGAAAGTGAGGCCGGGTCACTCCCCAAGGGGGCAAGTCAGTGAACCCGGGGCGCTCTCGTTTCTTCCTCCGGACCTCTGCCTCGTGCGTGTTTGACGCGGCCTGTCGGGGCGGCTACGCTAGGCGGGTTGACATAATCCGGTAAACGGCTTGGCGGGCGAAGGGAGACATGCCGTGGGAATGTCCGAGGAGGACAGACAGATTATCGCCTTTGACCGGGTGCTGCAGATCACGCGGGACATGGTCGCCACGACCGACCTGGACGAGCTGCTGGGCGTGATCCTGGACAGCTCGATGAAGCTCCTGTCGGCGGAGCGCGCGACGCTGTTCCTGTACGAGGGCGAGACCGAGGAATTCGTCAGCCGGATCGCCCACGGGTCGGAGGAGATCCGCTTTCCCGCCTCCGCCGGCATCGCGGGAGCGGCCGCCGCGGGCGGGGAGGTGCTGAACATCCCCGACGCCTACGCCGACAAGCGGTTCAACCCGGAGGTGGACCGGAAGACGGGCTTCCGCACGCGGAACATCCTGGCCGTGCCGCTGCGGGATCACGACGACGAGCTGGTCGGCGTGCTGGAGGTGCTCAACAAGCCCGGCGGGCCGTTCACGCCGGAGGACGTGACCCTGGCCGAGACGCTGGGCGCCCAGGCGGGCGTGGTCCTGCAGCGTGCCCGGCTGATGGCGCACTACGTCGAGAAGCAGCGGATGGCCCAGGCGCTGTCGATCGCGCGGACGATCCAGCGCGACCAGTTGCCCAAGGGAGAGCCGTGCATCGCCGGCTTCGACGTCTCGGGGGCGACTTGGCCCGCCGACGAGACGGGCGGGGACGTGTTCGACTGGCTGGACCTGGGCGACGGGCGGCTGACGGTGATGCTGGCGGACGCGACGGGACACGGCATCGGCCCGGCCCTGATCATCGTCGAGGCGCGGGCGATGGTCCGGGCGCTGTCGGGCCAGTGCGCCGCCGGAGGCGGGCACGGGGCGCCGCTGGACATCCCCGCCATCCTGGGTCGGGTCAACGACATGCTCGCCTACGACCTGGACGACATGCGCTTCGTGACCTGCTTCCTGGGCCTGGTGGACGGGCCGGCCGGGGCGGTGCGGTGGGCCTCGGCGGGGCAGGGACCGGTGATCTTCTACGACCGCCAGGCCGACGCCTTCGAGGAGGTCCCCGCCACGGGCGTGCCGCTGGGGGTGATGGAAGGGTACTCCTTCGACGCCCAGGAGGAGCGGACGATGGCACCGGGCGACATCCTGACGCTGGTGACCGACGGATTCTTCGAGGCCCGCGACGCGAGCGGGGAGGACTTCGGGACGAGCCGGCTCGGCGAGGTGATCCGCGCGAGCCGGGACCGCTCGGCCGCCGAGATCATCGCCGCCATGTACGCCGCCGTGGACGAGTTCACCGCCGGCGCCCCCCAGGCCGACGACCTGACGGCCGTGGTGGTCCGGCGACTGGAATGCTGAACCGTCGCCCCGCGGTTACGTGGAGCGGGCGGTGAGAGGGGGATATAATAGTACGGTCGGAGAAAGCCCCGGCCGACAGATAAAGGCAAGTCACCGGCCGATGGACTCTTCGAACCAACCCTGACATCGGCGAGCTGCACGAAGCGTTCCAGGCGAGGCAAGAAAGAATAAATGGTTCGTGGTGGCTGGAGACACCCAAGCCCACGACTAGCAACACTTGCGAGCCTCGCGGGACGCCGCACGCGGATCGCCGATGTCTTTGCAGTCTCCCCTTCCCTCCTCGGCTTGATCGCTCGTTGTATTCGTAACCGCCCATAATGAGGGCATCTACGGCTGACCACGGCCCGCGCCGGGCAGGTCGGGCAGTCCGCCAGTCCGGTGGTGCCCCCCGATGAGCGGGCCGAGCCGATCCCGTCGCGCGAAAGTCCGGATCGTGCCTGCACGCAGCCCGAACGTATCTTAGCTTCCCTTAGGTAGGGACGGGCGCTTTCCAGGTATGCGCAAGGGAATGGAGCAGGCGTAATGGGCAGAGTCAGGCTGGTCGCCGGCAACGGCGATGTGGTGCGGTCAGTCGGCATCTCGGCGGTGGCGATTGCCTTGGCCGTCTACGCCATGGTCGGCCAGAAGGGCGGCCTGGGCGTGGCGGCGCTGGGGTGCACGGTGTTGCTGATCGCCGCCTCGGCTACCCTCCAGGTGGGCCGGGCGGTCCGGCTGCTGCACCGCCGGCAAGACCAGGCAAGGCGGACCGCCCTGCGTGCCGAGCGGCATTACTTCAAGGTGCTCCGGCGGATCGTCGAGGCGTTCGAGGCGCGGGAGCCGTACTGCCGCGGTCGGAGCAAGCGGGTGTCCTTCCTGGCCCGGCGGATAGCCGAGCAGATGGGCCTGGACGGCGACCGATGCCGCCTGCTGGCGATGGCGGCGAAGGTGCAGGACATCGGCCTGCTGGCGGTCCCGGACCGGATTCTGAACAAGCCCTCCCGCCTGGGCGGGGACGAGTACCGCACGGTCAAGAAGCACCCGGAAACCAGCTACCGTATCCTGGAGCCGCTGACCTTCTTCGCCGACGCCCTGCCGGCGGTTCGGTATCACCATGAGCGTATGAACGGCAGCGGGTACCCCTTCGGCAAGGCGGCCGAGGAGGTGCCCATGGAGGCGCGGATCCTGGCGGTGGCGGAGGCGTACGAGGCCATGACGCACGACCGTCCGCACCGCTCCGCCATGCCGTCCGTCGAGGCCCTCAACGAGCTGCGGCGATGCAGCCCGGAGGGCTATGACAGCGCGTGCGTGGCCGCCCTGGAGAAGGTCCTCAACGTCCGCGCCCTCCGCGCCGCCCACCGCTGGCCCGCCAGTCCGTCCCCGGAACCGATGCCGGCGGAGGAGCTGACCCGGGTGGATTGACCCGCAGCCCCCAAACCGAAATGCCCCGCCCGGCCGATCAGGGAGCCGCCGGTCGTGGGCCTACAGCAGGTGCGGATGGGTCCGCCTGCCCGGCCTGGCGTCCCCCGGGACGCCGGGCCGGCTGCGCTGGGTGGGAGGGGGAAACACGAAGAGGCCCGCAGCACGCGGGCCTTGACACGGGTCCAAATGGCTGCTCTCGCCCGAGCGGCGCGCGGGCGGCGCGCGGCGGGCCGGACGGATCTAGCCGCCCTTGCTGCCGCTCTCTGAAGAGGACTTGCCCTTGCGGTTGGCGAGGGATTCGACGATCGGCCCTTCCCCGGGACGGAGCGTGCCGGCGGCTTCCTTCTCCCGGCGGATGGCGTCGTACACCTCTTTGCGGTGCACGGCCACGTGGGCCGGCGCCGTGATGCCCAGACGCACCTTGTCGCCACGGATGTCGACGATGGTGATCTCGACATCGTCCCCGATCATGATGGTCTCATCGCGTTGTCTGGAAAGCACGAGCATGTGGCGCTCCTTCGCCCGGCGGACCAAATCGGCGGGTCCTGAGACCGCTTTCAGCCTTGCCGACGTGACCAGCACCAGGTTGCGCTGCTTCCGTATCTAATTCTATCGGAAACTTCCCTCGCCAAAGCCAGTCAACTGCCGCGATTTATTTCGCCGTCGCCGCCGGGGTCCCGAACGGACCGAACGGCCGGACGTAACGTTTTAGGCGCCGAATTGCCCGGCCTGTAGTGTTTGGGATGGCCGATGAGATACAATGCGTCCATGATACGGTCGGCGACGATTGCGGATGCGGTGGCGATCCGCGACCTCGTGAACGGCTACGCCGAGCGGGGCCTGATGCTACATCGTAGCCTCGAAAGTATTTACGAGTCCATCCGGGATTTTCTGGTCTGTGATGAAGGCGGCGAGCTCACCGGGTGCGTCGCGGTGAGCGTCTCCTGGAAGGATTTGGCGGAAATCCGCTCGCTGGCGGTCGCCGACGGGCGCCGCGGCTCCGGCGTCGGGCGGGAGCTGATGCAAGGAGCGGTCGAAAGCGCCAAGGCCCTGGGGGTCGCCCGGCTGTTCGCGCTGACCTACGAGGCCGAGTTCTTCCAACGCTTCGGCTTCCGCGTGGTCGAGAAGGTCGCCCTGCCGGCAAAGGTATGGCGAGACTGCATTTACTGCCCCAAGGCCGACGCCTGCGACGAGATCGCCGTGATACGCCAGCTCCAGCAGGAGCGAGTCGAGGTGACCGAGGTTGGCTGACTCGAGCGCTGACAAGCCGATCTTCCGACTGGAAGAGGTGTCAAAGCGGTTCAACGGGACGGCGGTGCTGGATCGGGTCGACCTGGGGATCGCGCGGGGGTGCACTACCGCCATCATCGGCCCCAGCGGCTGCGGCAAGACCGTGCTGCTGAAGCACTTGATCGGCCTGCTCAGGCCGGACGGCGGCCGGGTGTTCTTCGAGGACACCGACATCACCCACCTGAGCGAGAAGCATCTCGTCCAGCTCCGCCGGCGGGTGGGGTACCTGTTCCAGCGGAACGCACTGTTCGACTCGATGACCGTGGCCGAGAACATCCACTTCCCGCTGGCCGAGCACGGCTGGCGGGACCGGGACCGGCTCGAGCAGCGCTGCCGGGAGGTCCTGCGGATGGTGGGCCTGGACGGCATGCAGGACCGCATGCCCGAGAACCTCTCCGGCGGGCAGCAGAAGCGGGTCGCCCTGGCCCGCGCCATCGCCCTGGCGCCCGACGTGATCCTCTACGACGAGCCCACCACCGGCCTGGACCCCGTCCGGTCGGACCTGATCAACGAGTTGATCCTCAAGCTCCAGTCCGAGTTGAACGCCACCTCCGTCGTCGTCACGCACGACATGAACTCCGCCCGCAAGATCGCCGACCGCATCCTGATGCTCCACGAGGGCCGCATCCTCGCCGACACGACCCCCGGGGAGTTGGAGGACATCCAGGACGACACCGTCGTGCGGTTCGTCCAGGGCAGGGCGACGGCGGAGGAGCTCGGAGAGCTCACCTCCGGACAGGCATCGCAGGGAGGCGACCATGACCGATAAGACCCGGAACCTGCTGGTCGGGATGACCGTGATGGCCGCCCTGGCCGGCCTGGCGGCGATGATCGTCCTGTTCCAGGAGATCCCCGCCGCCCTCCAGTCGGGATACCGTCACCACGTCCACTTCGCCAACGCCGGCGGGGTGACCGCCGGAACCGACGTCCTGCTGGCCGGCAGGCGGATCGGGCGGGTGACCGACGTGCAATTCACCGACGGCGACGCCCGCAAGGGCGTGACCATGACCGTCCTGATCGAAAGCGACGTCAACGTCCCCGCCAACGTCACCGCCAACATCCGCTCCCGCAGCCTCGCCGGCGGGATCTACGTGGACCTGGTCCCCGGCCAGGGGCCCGAAACGGCGATTGCCGACCCCGCCACCGGGGAACCACTTGTCTGGCTGCCGAAGGACCACCCGCTGACTATCACCGGCACGGCCGAGAGCGGCGGGCTGATCCCCGCCGACGTCCGCAACCAGCTCCGCCAGTCCCTCGGCAGCTTCGAGCGGCTTGCCGACGCCCTCAGCAGCTTCCTCGCCCCGGCCCCCCCATCGACCGCCTCGGCGCCAACCACGGCCGGGACCATCGCCGCCACCCAACCGTCATTGGGCAATACACTTGCCAAGCTGGACGCCGCCCTCGACGCCGTCAGCGACACCCTGGACGCCAAGACCCGCTCCGACCTCAAGCAGGCCGTCGGCGACCTGCGAGCCGCCGCCGGAAAGACCGCCGAGGCCATGGAGGAGGCCCGCGCCCTGTTCGGCGAGGCCCGCTCCGCCGTCGCCCTGTCCAAGACCACCATGACCAACGTCTCGGCCGCGACCACCCAGGCCTCAAGCCGCTTTGACGAGCTGGCCGGCAAGCTCATCGACGACGCCGACCAGTTGGGCAAGGTCCTGACCTCCCTCCAGCAGTCCGTCCAGCGGATCGAGTCGGGCGAAGGCACAGCCGGCAAGCTCGTCAACGACCCCCGCCTCTACGAAGAGCTCCTGGCCGCCACCCGCCGCCTCGGCGAGACCCTCGACACCTTCCAGGACCTGCTCGAGCAATGGAAGGCCAAGGGGATCGGGATCAAGGTGAAGTAGGGCTCGCCCTACCGGCCCCCCGGGCAGGGGGGTGTTTACAAAACGTCGTTCTGTAAACACCCCGCAGAATCACATAATCCTAGCTTGCCAAGTGCATTAGGTGCGCTGCGACCCCGTTCCCCTCCGACCCCTGTAAACAGACCCCCGGCCCCCTGGTCCCGCACCCCTCTGGGACAGGCCGGGTCACTTCAGTGAACCCGGGCCGTTCCTCCCCCCGAACCCCGTGCTCCCCCCGTCACTCATGGACCAACCTCCATAAAGTGTTTACAGAACGCCCGAATGTAAACACCCGTAGGCTTCTAATAAATACTTGTTATTAAATATGTTATGGTAATCCCCATGCTGTTTCGGCCGGAACCCTGTAAACAGCCGCAAATTCTGTAACACTTTTACACATTTAACAGCCCCGAGCCCGTCGAACCGGTGTGGGTGCCCCGGACAAGGCGCGAGATGGCTCGTCCGCGCCCCAGCCGCGCAGCGGCGGCTGCCAATAGCCTCGGGCGTCAGCCGGTGGAATCAGGCCGCCACGTGGGAGCGGAGTCCCGCAGGGACGATTGCCCCATCGGCACGGGGATTCAGTCGTCCCGGCGGGACTCCGACCGGAACCGACCGCCCCGTACCACGGGCTCGCGCCCGAGGCTATTGCCAGACGCCACTGCGTGGCTGGCCCCACGACCGCACCTGGGCCCGGACCTTCGCCCGGGCGAGCCAGATCAGCAGGACCGTCGGCCAGGCCAGCAGCTTCAAGGTGTGGAGCGTCCTGTCGATGAGGAGCTCCCAACCGCTCGCCCGCCATACCCTCCCCAGGAACTCCGTCCCCGCCGCATTTATCAGGCAATTGGCCGTCGGGACCAGCGCGCCCAGGGGCACGATCAGCCCGGCCAGGATGTACGCCCAGCACAGCGCAATCCCCGCCCGCTTCCGCCGCCACAGCAGGGCGCCCGCGATGATCGAAAGCGCCGCCGGGCCGAGCATGAAGCAATCCGCCATCGTCGTTCCGCGGTAGACATTCCAATCAAAGCTCCGACGGTCCCGGGCCATCGATATCCCCAGCGCCAAGGACGACCCCAACATCCCCGTCGCCCCCCAGTACACCGCCAGCGCCCCCAGCACGACCGGCCAGGTCGGGCCGGCGGGCCTCGACGCCATTCTCCCGGCCCGTGTCCGCCAATGCCGCGCGTGCCCCCACACCGCGGGGCGGCTGAACCAGATCATCACCAGCATCGGGTAGAGAAGGCGAAGGCCCGCACGCGTGAGCAAGCCGTAGAGAGCCCCGTTCGGTGTGTACCTCATCTCCAACGCCCGGACGTCCGTGAGAAACACCGCGATAACGGCCACCTCGGCCAGGGCGTACAGCCAGTGCAGCACCAGCGCGACCCGCTGTCGAAGCAGCAGGAGTGCCCCACCCAGGACGCCCAGGATCCCGGGGCAAAAGGACAAGCCGATGTAGAAGAGCCCGCTGACCCCGAAGAACGCAACGATCAGGTCGAATCGGCCCTCGCTAACGCAGCGCACGACACCCCCGACGGTACTCAGCCGCGAGAAGTCGCCGGACAGTCGCATCGCCTCCAACCCCTCCACGATCGACAGCACCCCCAGCACCACCGGCCAGACGGACGTCCTGGGCGTGGCGGCCTCGATCTGC
The DNA here is from genome assembly GCA_035686585.1 of Phycisphaerae bacterium. Classification (GTDB taxonomy): domain Bacteria; phylum Planctomycetota; class Phycisphaerae; order SM23-33; family SM23-33; genus DASRZG01. The sequence goes on along the minus strand of DASRZG010000071.1, from coordinate 2,506 downwards.
TCAGCCTCGTGCAGGGACGGCATCGTCATGACGGCACCTCCGCCGCGGGCGGGGACGCGCCCCTGCCCCACGACCGCACCTGCGCGCGGATCCTCGGCCGGGCGAACCAGACCAGCAGGAAGACCGCCCAGGCCGCGGTCAGCGCCGAGGCCATGATCGTCCACAGGATCGAGTCAAGACGGTTGGGGCTATCGGCGAACCAGCCCGTCCACGTCAGGATCAGCGGGAGGGCCCCAGCCATCGCGATCGAGGCGACCGCCTGCACGATGCACCAGACCCTCGCCGACCCCCTGCGACGCAGCAGAAGCGTTCCCCATACCAGAGACAGCACAGACAGCAGGGCGCCCGGCGATGTCCACAGGAGCGTCGCCGACTGAACGCGGGCGTCCAAGTCGCCCGGCTCCGGCCAGGGAAACAGCACCATGCCAAGCAGTTGCAGCTCCGCCTGAAGCAATCCCTGGCCGCCCGCAATCAGCGCCATGACACCCAGCACGGTCGGCCAGACAGGGCCGGCGGGCCTGGACGCCGCCCTGCCGCCCTGGGTCCGCCACACGGCGACATGACGGATCACCGACTGCTGCCCAAACCAGACGAGCACGAAGATCGGGTACAACAGCCCCATCGCCTGGGACGTGGCAATGCGATACATCATCCGGGACCAGACCTCCGGCGAGCGGTCCTGCAGCCCGGCCAGGGCCTGCTGGTACATCGTCATGCACCCCAGGGCGACGGCGATTCGGGCGAGGGCGTAAACCCAGTGCAGCCACAGCGCCGACGGCCTCCGCCGCAACAGCATGATCCCCCCGGCGATGCCCGCCGCCCCGGCGCACAGGGACGCGGCCGCCGCCAGCGGCATGTCCGCGTCCATCCTCTTCAGGGACGAGAAGTCCCCGGCCATCATCCCCCGGAGCAGCGCCGCCCCTCCCGGCGACCCGACGCCCCCCAGCAGCGTCATGCTCTCGTACCCCGCCAGGACCGAAAGCACCCCCAGCACCACCGGCCAGGTGGAGGTCCTGGGCGGGGCGGCCTCGATCGGCTGGGCCTCGTGCACGGACGGCATCGTCATGAGGGCCCCTCCGGCACGGGAGGCGGCGGCCCTGCCCTCCACGACCGCACCTGCGCCCGGATCCCCGGCCGGGCGAACCAGATCAGCAGGAACACCGGCCAGGCCAGCATCCCCAGCGTGCGGGCGCCCAGGGAGGCGGCGCCTTGCAGGAGGAACCAGGCGTCGAACTTCCACCTGATCTCGATAATGCGCACCACGGCCGGGATGGGCGTGCCCAGCGCGCACATCACGGCGCCCGCCACGTACACCCAGCACAGCACCACCCCCGCCGGCCTGCGGCGGCGGAGCAGGATCCCCCAGGCGACCGACAGGCCGGACAGCACCAGCCAGCCCCAGCCCACCGCGTGGTTGTACCACCCGTAGGACATGCCGTGCAAGCCAGGGCCCTTCAGCGGCAGGAGCAGCCCGATCCCGGCCAGCAGCGCCCCCATCGCACCGGTCGCGCCCCAGTACAGCGCGAGCGTTCCCAGCACCGTCGGCCAGATCGGCCCGGCCGGCCTGGAGGCCGCCCTCTTCGCCCGCGACCGCCAGAGCCGCATGTGCCGCCGCACCGACGGCCGGCTGAACCAGACCATCACCAGCACCGGGTAGATCAGGCCCATCGCCATGGGCGTGAGTATGCGGAAGAGGAACCTGGCCCCGGCACCCTCTGTTGGCGGCCCCAGGACGAAGACCAGCAGTAACCCGACCCCGCCAAGAACGCCCAGCGCGTACAGCCAATGCAGAACCAGTGCCGCCCGACGGCGAAGCAGGAGCATCACTCCGGCCAGCACGGCCAGCATCCCGCCGCAGGCGAACGACGCCACGCACGCGAGACCCCACCAGCCCCCCAAATCCTCGAGTGCCGCCGGGAAACCGCCCTGGGCGAAGCGACGCCCCAAGTCCAGGAAAGACCCCGCCGGGGGAATCCCGAACAGGCCCATTGCGTCAATCCCCGCCACAATCGAAAGCACCCCCAGCACCACCGGCCAGACGGACGTCCTGGGCGTCGTCGCCTTGATCCGCTGCGGCTCCTGCACGGACGGCATCGTCATGAGGGCACCTCCAGAATGACCGGGGACGCGCCTCTGCCCCACGAGCGCACGTGGGCCCGGACCTTCGGGCGGGTGAACCAGACCAGCAGGAAGACCGGCCAGATCGCGCCTATGGCCGAAGACGTAATCATTCCCACGATCAGGACAAGACGGTTGACAACTGGTGGGAACGAGCCCGTCATGGTCTGGATCAGCGGGAAGCTCACGGTCAAGACCAAACTACCCGTCGCGTGCACGATGCACCAGACCCTCGCCGACCGCCTGTGGCGCAGCAGCAGCACGCCCCAGACCAGAGACAGCGCGGACAGCGCGGCCCTCGGGCAGATCCACCAGATGAACCCCGCCGTGTGCACCACGTAGTGGGGGATAGCCGGCTTCGCCCGGAGAACCAGCAGCATGTCCAGCA
>DASRZG010000070.1:0-7375 GCA_035686585.1 Phycisphaerae bacterium | reverse complement strand
ACAGCCACGCCTCGGGGGCAGGAACCGTGGTAGCGGGGATGAGCTCCAGCCCGCCCGCCGCCCGCTTGACGACGATCAACTGCTGATTCGCGTACTCCTGTCCCAATGTTACCCGCCCCTTCGCGTCCACCTTGCGGACGGCCACCGCTGCCATCGCATACCTCCTACCCGGCCGCACCACCCCGACCCACTGGCATTATACGCCATGGTGGGCCTGTGGGCAAGTGGGACTCGCCCATTTTGGGAACAAGGTGGGAACGGGAAGTCCCGCATGGTCACGCAAACAGCGCGTGACCATGTCGAAGACCCCGTTGGGGGCACCCACCGGCCGGCCGCTGGCCGGCCAAGCCGGTTGCTCGCGGAATCGGGGGGCGGGATAATGGGCCCGTGGCCGACAATCGCCCCTTGGGGCCACCGCGGGCCGGGCGGGCAGGGCAGGCGTGTGCGAAGGGGCGGGAGCGAACAAAATGGGTGATCGTACAGAGCTGTCAATGATCGGCCGTCGCGTGAGCGGCCGGACCTTTCCGGCAACAAGAGCCGGTGGGCGGCGGAGGGCAGGGCGGGCCGGAGTCCTGTTGGGGGCACTCGTCCTGCTCCTGGCGGCCGGGTCGGTGGAGGCATTCCAGGCCCCGGCCATCATCGAGAAGATCGACCTGGAGAAGAACACGATCCAGGTCCGCACGGGCCAACGGACGCGGACGGCCGCACTGGCTGAGGACGTGCAGGTGCTCGGCGCCGACGGCAAGCCCCTGCCGGGCGGACTGCGGGCCAAGGAGCTCAAGGAAGGCGCCCAGGTGACCATCACCGGCGAGATGGCCGGCGGCGGGCCCGTGATCCGCGTGATCCGCCTGGGCGGGCAGGCCGGCCGGGTGCCCACCGGCGGGAAGGACTCCGTCGGCCTCAAGCCCCTGACGGATATGACGGCCGAGGACCGGTACAAGGGCGAGGACGGCGGCCTGTACGGCGGGGGCAGCAACCAGCCGCCGGCGGCCCACCTGGCGGCCGCGAAGCGTCAGACGGCCCGGATCGTCCCGGTGGACGCCGACGGCAAGCCGGAGGAGGACGGCAAGATCGGCCTGGTGTCCATCAGCATGTCCAACGCCACGCAGGAGTATTCCGCGTTCAAGAAGCTGGCCGACGCGGACGAGCGGAAATCCCCCCAGGTGGCCATCGTGGACTGCGCCCAGGGCGGGCAGGCCATGGCACAGTGGGTGGACCCCAAGGGCCGCCCGTGGGCCGAGGCGGACCGGCGGCTGGCGGCGGCGAAGGTCAGCCCCAATCAGGTGCAGGTCATCTGGGTCAAGCTGGCCAACATGGGGCCCACCGGGGAGCTGGCCGATCACGGCAGGAAGCTCCAGAAGGACACGCTGGCCGTGCTGACCAACGCCAAGGCCCATTTCCCCAACGTGCGGATCGCCTACCTCGCCAGCCGCATCTACGGCGGCTACTGTCCGACCGGCCATCGGCTCAATCCCGAGCCCTACGCCTACGAAGGGGCGTTCGTGGTCCGCTGGCTGATCCGGGACCAGATCAAGGGCGCGACGGCTCTGGCGTATGACGAGCAGGCCGGGCAGGCCAAGGTGCCGCTGCTGCTGTGGGGGCCGTATCTCTGGGCGGACGGGATGACCCCGCGCAAGGGCGACGGCCTGATCTGGGAGCGGAAGGACCTCTCTCCCGGCGACGGCATCCATCCCAGCGAGTCGGGCCGGCGAAAGGTCGCCCAGATGCTCCTGAAGTTCTTCACCGAGGACCCCCTGGCGGCCGGGTGGTTTGTGAAGGCGAAGTCGGAAGACTCGCCAAGGTGAACCGTGATGCGGCGTGTGCCTGTCAGCCCGTGAATGCGGACGGGACGACCTTCGTCGTGGGGCGGGAGCCGGGGGGCGAGCGCATCTCGGGATGCGCTGTGGCGCTGCCATGATCCGGCGCTATGCGAATAGCCCGCCTCAGCGCCCGGGCGGACGAGCCGCACGGTGAATCCCGGCGCAATCGTTGCCGTCAGAATAAGTTACGGCATAAACCGCGCCGTTTGCGATGGGGACTCACACCCCCCTGGCTGCCCGCCCGGCATGGCCGGCGGCGTGGGTTGACCCTTGGAATCCGCTGGGGCCGGGGCGTCGGGGGGCGTAAGCGTTCCTTGCGGCGGGGGATGGGGTTCGCCCTGCGTCGTTTGTGACGGTCGTACGGCCCTGTCGGGGGGATTTTCTTCAGCAGATTCCAGGGCGCTAACCGCAAGCCTTCGTGGTGCCGATATCGAATACGGGCATTACCCCACAAGCGAGGTGCCGCAATGAGTACCGAAGGTGCATCGGGACGGGCAGTGGACCTGGTCCGCAGCGCAGTCCTGGAGGACCTGTTGCATGTCAGCATCGCCCTTTCCGCCACGCATGACCGGGACGACCTGCTCCGGATGATCCTGACCGAGGCCCGCCGCCTCACCGGCGCGCAGGCGGGCAGCCTGTACGTGCAGCGGGGCGAGCACCTGGAGTTCGCCGTCGCCCAGAACGACGCGGTCGACCTGTCCGAGGCGGTCGAGCTGCTGGAGGGCATGCGCCTGGAGATCGGGGGCGATTCGGTGGCGGGGTTCGTCGCCTCCTCCGGCCGGCCGGTCAACGTGCCCGATTCCTTCCGCCTCGACAGCGGCGCCCCGTTCCGCATCTGCCGCGACGTGGACCTGGTGGTCGGCTACCGCACCCAGAGCGTGCTGGCGCTGCCGCTGACCTGCCCGGGCGGCGAGGTGGTGGGCGTGCTGCAGTTGATCAACCGCCTCGACGGCGGCGGCCGGGTCATCCCCTTCGATGACGCCGGCTCCTCGCCCGTGACCACCCTGGCCGCCGTCGCCGCGGTCAGCGTGCACAACGCCCTGCTGGCCGAACGGCTCGCCCAGGCGCACCGGGACACCATCGTCCGCCTGGCGACGGTCGCCGAGTTCCGCCACAGCGACGCCGCCAGCCACATCCACCGCATGAGCGAGCTGTGCACGATCACCGGCCGGCGGATGGGTCTGCCCGAAGAGCAGGTGGAGATGATCCGCTCGGGGAGCGTCATGCACGACATCGGCAAGGTCGGCATCCCCGACTCGATCCTGCTGAAGCCCGCCGCCCTGACCCCGGACGAGCGGAAGATCGTCGAGACCCACACCCTCATCGGCGCCGAGATCCTCGCCAACCCGGACAGCCCCCTCATGCAGACCGCCCACGACATCGCCCTGTACCACCACGAGCGATGGGACGGGCAGGGCTACCCCCACAGGCTCCGCGGCCGGGAAATCCCCGTCCCCGCCCGCATCGCCTGCCTCGCCGACGTCTTCGACGCCCTCGCCACGCCGCGCTGCTACAAGAAGGCCTACTCCGTCGAAAAGGTCCTCGCCATCATCAAAGAGGAAAACGGCAAGCACTTCGACCCCGAAGCCGTCAAGGCCTTGCTGGCCATCCTGGACGACGTGATGGAGCTGTATGAGTTGAAGTAGTGGTCCGCCTCCGCGTGTCTTCGACCCGCTCCGGCCGATCGCCGATCCCTGCGGGATCGTCGACGAGTCCCGATGGCCATCGGGATGGCACCCATCGGCACTCCCCTTGGACCTTCCCCCGGTTTTGCCTTGAGTGGCGTCACCGCGGGCCGACAATACCCGCATGAAGATCGTCTTCTGCGGCAGCGGGCGGTTTGGACTGCCCACGTTGGCGCGCCTGGTCGGCGCGGGGCATGAGGTGGTCGGCGTGCTCACCCAGCCTCCGCGCCCTGCCGGCAGGGGGGGGAAGGTCCGCCCCACGCCCGTCAGCGAGGCGGCCTCGGAGCGGCACCTGCCCGCCACGCCCGTGGCCGACATCAACGACCCGGCCGTGGTCGCGAGCATCGAGGCGATGGACGCCGACGTGATGCTGGTGGCGGACTTCGGGCAGATGATCAAGGCCCCCGCCCGCTCGGCCACACGGTGCGGGGCCTTTAACCTGCACGGGTCCCTCCTGCCCGCCCTCCGCGGGGCGGCGCCGATCAACTGGGCCATCATCCGCGGCCTCCAGCGCACCGGCGTCACCGTCTTCGCCCTCCTCGACCGCATGGACGCCGGCGAGATCTTCTCCCAGCGCGAAACCCTCATCGAGCCGGCCGAGACGGCCGAGGAGCTGGAAGCGCGGCTCGCCGCCCTCGGCGTGCAGGCGGTGGACGAGACGCTGGCCAAGCTCGCGGCCGGCGCCGATCGCGGCACCCCGCAGGACGAATCGCTGGTCACCCTCGCCCCGCGTCTGAAGAAGTCCGACGGGCGGATCGACTTCGCCGCCGACGCGGTGGCGATCCGCAACCTCATTCACGGCAGCTGGCCCTGGCCCGGCGGGCAGGCGCGGTACGAGCCGGCCGAGGGCAAGGGCTTGGACGTGACCATCGCCCGGGCGGCCGTGGCGGAGGCGGCGGGTCAGGCGGGCCCGCCGGGGGCGGTGCTGGGCGACTTGACCATCGCGGCCGGGGCGGGCAGGGTCGAGATCGTCGAGCTCAAGCCGGCGGGCAAGAGGCGGATGGCGTGGCGGGACTTTGTCAACGGCCACCACGTCGCGCCCGGTGCGCGATTCGTCAGCGTGCGGGGATGACCGCCGGCCCGTCCAACCCGAGGGACCTGGCCCTGGCGGCCCTGTGCGACCGCGCGGGCAACGTCACCGCCCACCTGGACCGCCTGCTGAGCGAGCAGGCCGTCGAGCCGGCCGCCGCCGGTCTGGCGTGGGAGCTGGCCATGGGTGTCGTCCGCCGGCGCGGCACGCTGGACGCCGTCATCGACGCCTTCTGCCAACGCGCCGCCCCCACGCCCCGGCGCGTCCGGGAGGTCTTGCGCCTGGGGGCCTACCAGGTCCTGTTTCTGGATCGCATTCCCGTCTTCGCCGCCGTCGACGAGGCCGTCAAGCAGGTCGGCGTCCGCGGCGGGCGGGCGATGCGCGGGTTCGTCAACGCCGTCCTGCGAAACATCGATCGGGCGGCCTCGCCGGTGCAGCAGGGCCCGCCCGAATTGGCCGGTGACGTCCTGCCGGTCGCGCCCGACCGCTTCCGCCGCTTCGACCGCGCCGTCTTCCCCGATCCGACCGCCGACCCGTCCGGCTATCTCGCCGCCGCCTGCTCGCTGCCGCCGGAGCTGGCGGGGCGGTGGCTGAAGCGCTTTCGTGGGGGCCTGGCGGGTGCGATGGGTCCAGCCCTGCACGCCAACGCCCGCCCGCCGATCGTCCTGCGGGTCAACGCCCTGCGGGCGACGGTCGAGCAGGTCCTCCGGCGCCTCGCCGCCGAAGGCATCGACGCCGTCGCCCACGCCAACGGCGCCAGCGTGGTCCTGACCGGCCATGCGGACATCAAGCGCCTCGACGTGCTGGCCGAGGGGCTCGTCCAGCCTCAGGACCCCTCCGCCACCGCCGTCGTGGCGGCGGCGCCGATCGAGCCGGGGATGAACGTGCTCGACCTGTGCGCCGCGCCGGGGACCAAGACGACGCACCTGGCCGAGCGAATGGCCAACCGCGGGCGGATCGTGGCCGCCGACGTCAGCGACGAGAAGCTCGCCCGCGTCCGCGACAACTGCCGGCGGATGGGCGTGGAGATCGTCGAGACCATCCCGGCCGATCGGGTGGCGGCCCTGGAGGCGGACTCCTTCGACGTGGTCCTGGTGGACGCGCCCTGCTCGAACACGGGCGTGCTGGCCCGCCGGCCCGAGGCGCGGTGGCGGTTCGATCCCCGGCAGGTGGAATCCCTCGCTCGCGACCAGCAGCTCCTGCTGGCCCTGGGGGCGGAGTTCGTCCGCCCGGGCGGGGCGCTGGTCTACTCCACCTGCTCCATGGAGCCGCAGGAGAACGAGCAGGTCGTCCGCGCCTTCGGCCGCCAGCACGGCCACTTCTCCCTCCGCCGCCAGGTCCGCACCGCCCCGGCCGGCGCGACCGACCCCGCCCACTGGTCCGACGGGGGAGCCTTCGCCATTCTGAGGCGCTGAGCGGAATGGGCCGCAGCCGTCTTCGCCTGCCGGCTTCGCCGTGCCAAGGAGACGCGGAGGACGCAGAGAGAAGAAGCGGAGATGGAGGAGGTGGGCAGAGCCGGGGGGGACGCTGCGCCCGGGTGGCGGGTTGGAGGGCGTGTCCGGGGCAGGTGCTGGTTCCCAGTTAGGGCTGTCCGGAGGCCGTTTCACTGTTGCACAGTTTGCAGCAGTGCCACGGGATTTCCCCTGCGGGGCGAAGCCTGGTCACCCCATAACCAGGAATGCGGGCGGGCCAAAACGGATGCCGTACGACCGGCACGTCTGCCGGCACGGCCGCAACCAACGCGGCCGTGGCACCCGGCCCCGGACCTTTGGTCTCCCATCCAATCCCCGGGTTCCCGTCGCAACGCACCCCGCCGGCTCTGCCCACCTCATCTGTCTCTTCTGCCCATTCTCTGCGACCTCTGCGTCTCTGCGGCCCATCGCCCTCTGCCTCCCGCGTTGACAGCCCGGGCGGGGTCGCCTATGATGCGTTGCAGGCGGTTGGAACGATTGGGACTACAGGAGCGGAGACATGGCTTCGGAGAAGATCGTCGAGATCACGGATGACAACTTTGACGCGGAGGCCGTCCAGTCCGACCTGCTGGTGCTGGTGGACTTCTGGGCGGAGTGGTGCGGCCCGTGCCGCGCGATCGCGCCGCTGATGGACCAGTTGGCCGAGGAGTACGCCGGCAAGGTCAAGTTCGGCAAACTCAACGTGGACAACGCCCGCCAGACGGCGGTGAAGTACGGCATCCAGTCGATCCCGACGCTGTTGATCCTCAAGGGCGGGCAGGTGGTGGCCAAGGTCACCGGCGCCCGGCCCAAGGGCGACATCAAGGCCGCCATCGACAGGAACCTGGCCTGAGACGCGGAGCCGGCGATGCCTGGGGCGGACAGATCGCTCTCCCGACGGCAGGTCCGTGAGGCGGACCGCCGGGCCATCGACGAGTGGGGCGTGCCCGGGGTGGTGCTGATGGAAAACGCCGGGCGCGGCGCTGCCGACGTGATCGAGGAATTCCTTGGCGCGGCGGCTGGCCAGTCCGTCGCCATCGTGGCTGGCAGGGGGAACAATGGCGGTGACGGGTTCGTCATCGCCCGGCACCTGGCCATCCGCGGCGCCAGGCCGGAGGTATTCCTCGTCGCCGACCCCGAATCGCTTTCCGGCGACGCCGCGGTAAACTACGCCATCCTTCCCCACGTCCATGTGCCGGTCCGGGTTGTCGCGGAGGGGAAGCTCCCCCCGCTGGCGGGATTTGACCTGATCATCGACGCGGTCGGGGGGACGGGAATCACCGGCGCGCTACGGGGCAAGCTGGCGACCGTGGTCGAGCAGATCAACGCCGCGGGCAGGCCCGTCGTGGCGGTGGACATCCCCACCGGCCTGGACTGCGACACCGGCGA
>DASRZG010000069.1:0-6076 GCA_035686585.1 Phycisphaerae bacterium | reverse complement strand
GGGCCCTGCCCCTTCCCGCCCGGCCGCCGGCGAGCGCCCGGACGGCCAGCACCAGCCCCACCGGCGCCGCCACCACCCCCACGGCCGGGATCAGCGAGACGATCCCCAGCACCAGCGCCGCCTTGCCCAGACCGCCGCCGGGGCGGGGCGGGTGCGCGTCCTGTCGTGATTCCTTCGTCTGTTCCGTCACGGTCCCTCCGCCGCCCGCAAGGCCTTGGCGAACTCGGCGTTCCAGGGCTTGGCGAGCTGGGCCTGGAAGGCCTCCTCCCTCATCCATTGCACACTGCCGTCCCGTCGCAGCACATTCCTGCCCCCGTCGAGATCGGGGTGATTGCCTTTCAGGTCGCACGCGATGAATGTGCCGGCATCAACCTCATCAATGTCTCCGCCGGGGAATTGGACGCAGTAGCTTCCCGGCCCGGTGTCTCCGGGGCACTCGAGGTAGAAGGACAGGTCCGCCCGCGACCGCTTTAGCGTCTCGCCGTCCGGCGGAAACGCGTCATGCTCGAGCACGTACGTGTCCACGGCGGCCCCGATCGTCTGGAGGTTCGCCTGGCAGATGGTGCGGTTGGCGAGGGCCTCCGCTCGGTCCAGGCTCGGCATGAGGATCGCCACCAGCAGGCCGATCACGAAGAGGACGACCAGCGATGCTCCCACGATGATCAAGGCCAGCCCCCAACCCGGCAGGCCGCGGGACGGGGCGCTTGTGGTCGGCGGGACCGCGGGTGGGAGAGGAGGAATCTGTGTCATCTCCGGCTCCTTATGATGGTGCTGCGTTTCAGGTCCGGCGACAGTGCGCCTAGGGTCCCTCCGCCGCCCGCAGGGCCTTGGCGAATTCGGTGTTGCAAGGCTGGACCAGCTCGGCCTGGAACTGGTCCTCGTTCATCGGGATCACGCTGCCGTCGAGCTGGAGGACGTTCCGGGTGCCGTCGGGGTGATTGCCCTTGCAGTCGCAGGCGAGGAGGCTCCGCGGGTCGGCGGCATCCGGGTCGCCCGAGGGCGGGTGGTAGAAGTAGCCCCTTCCCCCCGTTCGCAGCGTGGACGGGCAGATCAGGGGCACCGACTCGGGGAGGTAGTAGTCCCCCTTCGAAAGCGTCGCCAGGTCGGGAGGCAGGGCGTCGTAGTCTAGCTCATATGCCATGAGACCCGTGCCCACCAAGCGGAGTTGGGTTGCGCAGATCGACTGCTGGGCCAGGAACCGCGCTCGCCCGAGGACGCGAAACACCCCGTAGAACAGCCCACCGACCAGCAGGACCACGAGTACGATCACGGGGATGACCCATCGCGGCATGCCGCGCCGGGCGGGCGGGGCCGTCACCGGCAGGGGCATGGGCTGAAGCGGGGGTGGCGGAGGCGATGCCTGTGTCATGCGAGGTCCCTTTCCCAAGGCGATGCGAACCCCGAACGCCGGGCTCACAGCGCTACCGTCTCTATTGATAACGGGCGGGGTGTGCGGGGGCAAGGGATTCCGCACCGCCCGCGCAGGCCGGCCGGCGGTGGGGGAGATGACCGCGACGAACACCGAATGGCGAAGGACAGGACGGTCCCTTCGTCATTCGATGTTCGTTATTCGACATTCGGGATTGCTGTCGGCCCGACGTCCTTCCGCCCCCCGGCCCCCCTTACGGGGCTCAGAAGCCTTCACCCTCCCCGGCCTGCGTTCCCTCCGGGCGGGCGGGGTGCGCGTAGGTGTCCAGCCAGACGTTGCCCGTCCCCGCCTCCGCCGGGCCGTGCAGGGCCGCCGGGCTCGTCGGTTCGCCAAGCGGCGGGGTGGATGTCAAGCCGCTGGTGGCGCAACCCGAAACCGCCGCAACGGCAACCATACCCAAACCGAACCAGATCGCTATGCGTCTCATGTCGTGTCTCCTTTCCGTTCCAAAGACCGCTGATGTCTCGGCCCTGGAGGGCCGTCTACCTCTCCAAACGACCCAGCCGCTTCGGACGTTCCCTCCGGGCCCGCGAAATACCCGCCCAGGCCGGCCGCCCGGCGGGCCGCCTTGCGGGCGCTTGCCGCCGCCGCCGGCGGGGCGTAACCTTCCGGGGCGGCCGGGGTCCGTCCAGGCGGCGGCGCCCCGGCCGGCGGAGGCGAAAGAATGAAGGCGTGGATCGACGGTGAATTCGTGCCCCTGGAGCAGGCGACGGTGCCCATCCTAAGCCACGGTTTCAGCCGGGGCTCGGCCGTGTTCGAGGTGGTCGACGTCGTGGCGGGCCCGGACGGGCCGGCGCTGTTCCGGATCGACCGGCACGTCGACCGCCTGCTGGGCAGCGCCGAGGCGATGGGCATGTCGCTGGGCCGCTCGGCGCCGGAGCTGATCGACGCCGCCCGGGGGACGGTCCGCGCCGCCGGGGTGGCCGCGGGCGTGCTGAAGGTCTTCGCCTTCTACGCGGCGCCGGAGCTGGGCCTGATCCCCGCCGACCCGACGGTCCGGGTGGCGATGTTCTGCTTCGACCTGCGGGAGCGGTACGGCGTGACGGTCGGAGGCACCTTCGAGCCGGTGACCGCGGGCGTGTCGCGGCGGCGCCGGCTGAGCCCGGGCGCCTTCGCCATCCAGGCCAAGGTGGCCGGGCACTACGTCAACGCCTTCCTGGCCGTCCGCGAGGCACGGCAGAGGGGCTTCGACGAGGCGATCATGCTGGATGAGGCGGGGATGGTCGCCGAGGCGGCGCTGTCGAACCTGTTCGTCGTGATCGAAGGGGTCGCCCGGACGCCGACGCTGGCCAATTCCCTTTCCGGCGTCACCCGCGACAGTCTCCTGCAGGCGGGGCGGGCGGCCGGGCTGCCGGTGGAAGAGGCCCCGATCCCGGCGGCCGACCTCGCCCGGGCGGAGGAGGCCTTCCTGACCGGCACGGTCATTCGCATCCGCCCCCTCCGCGCCCTCGACGGCCGGGAGCTCTCTCCCTGCCCCGGGCCCCTGACGCGGCGCCTCCAGCAGGCCCTCAACGACGCCTACGACGGCCGCAACCCCGCCTTCCGCCACTGGCTGACGGACGTGTAGCGGCGGGGCTACAGGAGCATCGACCAGACGATCACGCCCGCGAACGCCGCGGGGAACAGGAACCGGCAGACCTTGTCCAGACTGCGGGCCGCGCCGGCGCGCTGGCCGCGGACCAGCACGGAGGTCATCGTCACCTCCAGGAACGACAGGAAGACCAGGATGGTCCCGCCGATGGTCAGCAGGTCCATCCGCGTCAGGTAGGGCAGTGCCGGCAGCAGGCGGGCGAGGGTGAACCGGTAGGCGATCAATGTCAGCACCGTGCTGCCGGCGATGCCGAACTGCAATTCCACCTTCGACGGATCGATCCAGAACGGCGCCCAGGACATCATCACGATCAGCGCCAGCGGCAGCATCCCCTGCCAGATGAAGAAGGCGACGTGCCGCCGGGCGACGAACTCGAAGGCGAAACCCGGCACCGCCAGCGCCTCGCTGACCTGGTAGGGGCGGGATTCGGTCTTGTAGCTGACGATCTCCCAGTCCGGCAGGGAGAGCACCTTGGCCATGCCCCCGCCGACAGGGTTCTCCGGGGTCCCTTGGGTCGACGGGGCTGTCGCCGCCCACGGTCCGCCCGGGATCAGGCCGCCCAATGCCGGGTCGGGCACCAACTCCATATCCTCGGCGCGCATGCCGGTGATGGCGAACTGGACGGTGAACGTCTGCCTGTCCAGGGGGAAGTCATGCAGCCGGAGGCGCTGGGACAGCGGCCCGACGTACTGCTGGCGGTAGAGGACCGTCCCGTCGGGGTTCACCGTCAGAACTTCGCCGAAGGGTGTGCGGACGAGGGCCTGGCGGTTGGCGAGCACGACGTTGGGATGCCACAGAGCCTCCAGCGGCACGATCCGCGGCCCCGGGCCGGGATGGGCGAGCCGCTGGTCCTTCCATCGCAGGCGGAGCACCACGTTGGCGGCGAAGTTCTGCTCGTGGGCGTTGATCTCGTCGATGTCCAGGACGTAGATGAAGAAGGCGACCCGCTCCGGCGCGTTCCCCTTTTGGGGCGGCTCCAGCTTGCCCCCGCCCGGATCGGCCGCCAATGCCCCACCCGCCCCCACGACGGCCGCCAGCACGGCCGCCGCCGCGAACATCCGTCCGCTCGTCATTGCCGACACCCCCGTATCCGCCGGCTCCGACCCCGACCGCCGGAGCGGTCCCTACATCACTACATCGGACGGCTCAGGGCTTGCCCTTGACGGCCTTGGCTGCCTCGGCGGCCGCCTGGTAGAGGCGGTCTGTGCGCTGCTGCCAACCGGAGTACGGCCAGGCCCATTCGACGTCGAAGAGGCCGTCGGCCAGGCGGGACCAGCGGGCCCGCTCGTCCAGGACGGCCTGGGCGCGGGAGGCCAGCTCGCCCGGCAGGGGGCAGGGCTGGGCGGCCAGCAGCCTCTCCAGGAAGATCCGCGCCTCGGTCTCCTGGATGCCTTCTCGCATGGTCTCGAAGCGGAGAGTTGGCAGGGCGCCGTTCCTGCCCGGAAACAGCAGCCGGGTGGTGGTCAGGCCCGTCCCGCCGGCGCCGACGTTGGCGGTCCGCGGGTACCGGCTGAAAAGGGTCCCCAGCCGGTTGGTCTTGCCCGAGGGGGGCCAGAAGTCGGCGCCGATCTGCCCCTGCCCGCTCCGCCCGGACATCAGCATCGACTCGGGAATCCGCCGCACCAGCGTCAGGCAGTGGCTGTCGTAGATCTTCCGCTCCAGCCAGAGCTGGACGCCGCCGTCCACCGGGTAGGCGCTCCGCCAGCCCAACAGGCGCCGCACGGCCGGGTCGGGCACGTCCCCGCTGCCGTAGACGTTCGACTGGTACGTCATCGGGACCGTCAGCTTGGGGTGAACCAGGCTGGCGTCGGACTTGTGCCGGTTGGCGTACCAGCCCGCTTGCGGGAGGATCCTGCGGAACATCTCGACCGTCTCGGCGTTGGGAAGCTGATCGTCGCCGTTGCCCAGCACCATCGCGCCGCCCAGGCCATGCCGGTCGAGGATCTTCCGGACGCCCTCCAGCACCGGCCCCCACAGCGCCGCCGCCTGCTCGCTGCCGTGCTTGGGGCCGCGGACGGCCTGGGTGGTCCCGTCGGCGGGATCGAGCACCGTGATCAGCGGCCCGCCCTGCTCGTCCGCCTTCCGCTCCTCGCACCACTGCCAGACGCCCAGCAGGACGTATCGAACGGGCCCCATGCGCTTTACGGCCAGGTCCACGTACCGCTCGACGACGCTCAGGTCAGCCTTCAGCTCCCCGTCGGCGCCGCGGACGAATCGGACCATCCCCTCGGCGTTGCCGAACTCCGTCTGGGCGGTGGCCGGGATGTACAGCACCCGGGGTCCGAGCTGGGCGATCCAATCGAAGCTCGTGCCCATCAGCTCCCAGTGCCGGTCCGACCACAGCGGCACGGCGTAGTGCCCCGCCACGCCCTCGGGCGACTGGATCAGCCCGCACCAGTAGGTGAAGTCCTTCGGGTCGGGCACGGTCCAGCCGGCGACGGCCAGCTCGACCGGCACGGCCGGCAGGAGCCCGCCTTCGATCCGCAGGGCCAGGCTGCCCTTGTACAGCCCCGGCGCCGCGCCGGCGGGCACGCGAACGGTGACGTATACCGGCTGGACCGCCCCGGGGACGAATGGCGCGGGGACCTCCGTGCCGGAGACGGGCACAACCTCCGGCGGGGCGTCGTTCATGCCGTCGTCGTGGAGCAGGCCGTAGATGTTTGCATAGTTGCCCCCTCGCGGCTCGAAAACGCCGTAGCTGACCCGCACGGCCGAGGCGGGAATCCTCGCCCCGTCCGCCCCGGCCAGGCCGCCCATGGTGGCGGAGAGGCCCTTGAGAGGCTTGTCGGAGCTGACCACCGCCCGGGCGGTGCAGGAGCCGTTGCGGGGGCACGTCAGTCGCAGCGGGCCGGGCATCTGGAGTGGGTCGAACCAGTCGATGTCGTGAACGGGCTCGAGGCTGTTGGTCGTCCAGACTTGCACGCCGGCCGGACGAGTGACGTTGGGCTCGATGCCCTCCCCGCCCGTGGCGGCAAGCTGCACGTCTATCAGCCCGCAGGGCGACCAGTTGGGGCGGGTCCGCTCCGCGGCGAAGCCCGCGGGGTAGGGGGCCGAGT
>DASRZG010000068.1:0-2822 GCA_035686585.1 Phycisphaerae bacterium | reverse complement strand
CAGTATCTGCAACGGCCCGACATTTTGGACCACCGCCAACAGAATCCAGGCCGACGCTTCTTCCCGCCTCAGCAGTCCCTCCCCGCGATGTCGCGCCGGTCATGACCGGCGGGTCACTTTTTCTAACCATGCCGCCGGGTTGGACTAAACCGCTAGCGCGGTAGGGCTCCGCACGAGTGAGGGTTGGGGGGATCGATTCATCCAACCGCTTGGCGTCAGCCTATCCTCCTTTTCGCAGGCTCCCGTGGTGGGAGTCACAGGCGCCTTTCGAGAAGGAGAAGACGATGACCGAACTGCGACGCCGAATGATCCAGGACATGGAGTTGCGAGGCCTGAAGGAGAACACGCAGAAGGCCTACCTGGACGCCGTGAAGGACCTTGCACGGGGCTACAACCGGTCGCCGGACCTGCTGAGCGAGGAGGAGATTCGCCGGTACTTCGTCGGCCTGACCAAGGTCCGGCGGTGCGCCAAGAGCACCCTGCGCGTCCGCCTGTTCGGCATCAAGTTCCTCTTCCGGCACACCCTCCGGCGGCCGCTGCCCGTGTTCGATCTCATCCGCCTGCCTCGGGACCGGAAGCTCCCGACGGTCCTCAGCCGCCAGGAGGTCCGTCAGCTCCTGACCTGCATCCGCCGGCCGGCGGCTCGGATGAGCGCCCTGATGATGTACAGCTGCGGCCTGCGGGTCACGGCGGCCACCCATCTTCGGGCCCCGGACATCGACAGCCGCCGCATGGTCGTCTGCGTCCGCAACGGCAAGGGCAGCAAGGACCGGTACGTCCCCCTGCCCCAGCGGACGCTCGAACTGCTGCGGGCGTACTGGCGGGAGCATCGCCCTGAGCACTGGCTGTTTCCCGACCGCTCCGGAAGCAAGCCGATCCGCCCCGAGGCCGTCCGCCAGTGCATCCAGGCTGCCGGGCCGGACTGCCGCATCACCAAGGCAATCGGCTGCCACACGCTGCGACACTCGTATGCGACCCACCTGCTGGAGGACGGCGTGGACCTCCGCACCATTCAGACGCTGCTGGGCCATCGAAGCATCCGCAGCACGATCGGCTACCTCCACCTGACCCAGAGGGCGATGAAGAACGTCCATCGGTCGATCAACGACCTCATGTCGGATCTGTAGCCGCCCGCCCGCGCTTGCCGTGCCGGAGGTGGCCGACATCTTCCGCCTCTACGGCGCCCGCTATCTGGAACGCTTCGGGCCGACGATGCTGCCCAGCCATCGCCGGGCGCTGAGGGACCTGTGCAACTGCCGCACCGCCGCCCTGGGCGGGCAGCTCTACGTCTGCGATCACTGCGGCCGGGAGCACTATGTCTATCACTCTTGCCGCAACCGAGCCTGTCCGAAGTGCCATGGCAGAGACACGGAGGCCTGGCTGGCCGCTCGGCGGCAGGAGATCCTGCCGGCGCCGTACTTCCACGTCATCTTCACGCTTCCCCAGGAACTGCGGAAGCTGGTGCGGCAGCACCAGAAGGCCGTATATCCCCTCCTGATGAAGGCGGCGGCCAGAGCGCTGATCAAGCTGGCGGCCGACCCCCACTACGTCGGCGGGCTCATCGGCGTCCTGGCCGTCCTGCATACCTGGAGCCGCACGCTGACCTATCACCCCCACGTCCACTGCCTGGTCCCCGGCGGGGGACTGTCGGACGACGGGCAGTGGCGGCCGGCGCGGGAAGGCTACCTCATGCCCGCGCCGGCCTTATCCCCCCTGTTCCGCGGCATCTTCCTAGATCTGGTTCGCAAGGCCCTCCCGGACGTGGTGATCCCCGATTCCGTGCGGAAGCAGGCATGGGTGGTCTACTGCAAGTCTGCCGTCCAAGGCGCCGAGAACGTCCTGACGTATCTCGGACGGTACGTCCATCGAATCGCCATCACCAACGGCCGGATCCTGAGTGTCGACGACGGCAAGGTGACCTTCCGCTACAAGAAGGTCGGCGAGACATCTTGGCGAACGATGACGCTGGGTGCCGAGGAGTTCATCCGTCGCTTCCTTCAGCACGTCTTGCCCAAGGGCGTCCACAAGGTCCGCTACTACGGCCTCTGGGCGCCGTCCAACAAGGCCCGGCGCCAGCAGCTTCGCCAACGTCTGACCGCCGACGCCGCCGCCCGGGCACTTCCTGCCGCCGACGATTCCGACGGGCCTCTTTCCCCTCAGGCCGATTTACAGCCCGCCCGATGTCCCTTCTGTCAGAAGGGAAGCCTCCTGTTCCTTCGCCGTGTCCCAGCTTCACAGAGATCGCCTCCGTGAAACACCCGCCCGTCAACACAGATGCCTCTCGCCAAGTTGATCCTCTCGGCCGTCGCCCGAGCGCGGCCTTCTTCTGCGCCGCCCGCCGATCCTCGCCACGGAATGCCCCTTCACGTCCTCCCGAGTGCTCTCCCGATCACGCCCCGCCTGCCCCGTCCGGCCTCTCATCCCTTCTGATCTGCTCCACCATCAGCCGTACGCGCGTTGCGTATTGGTTGATCGGGGACCCCTGCCCAATCTAAATCCCCAAGTCTCCGGCCGCGGTTCAGCCCAACCAAGCCTTTGCGGCGGCCTGGCGCCGCAAAAACTCTGGTTCGTTATCGGTGGCCAGAGAAAAATGTCAGTCACGGTGCCCCCGGGCATTCATCCGGAAGAGAACCCGGAATCCGCAACACGCCCCCGGACCCGCGACCGGAAGGGAGCGGGATGGCTTCCCCCTCGCCCCCTGTCCCCCTGTCCTCTCCCCTCGTCGCCCCCCGCCACTAATCACTATTCAAGACCTGACCCCATCCGCCCCGTGCATCGGTCTGGTCTCGTGTCTCCCTCGCGCCGCCTCCGCCGCCGCGCCC
>DASRZG010000067.1:0-6503 GCA_035686585.1 Phycisphaerae bacterium | reverse complement strand
CGCCGCCGTGGGTCACGCGGCTGGAGAGCTTCTACCACAACTTTCTCACCTCGCAGCTCCTCGGCCTAATGCCGCTGGTGCTGGCCGGGATTGCCGTATGCGTCCTGTTCGCTTCAGCGGCGGGCGACCAACGCTGGGAGTGGTTCCTCGTGGGCGTGCTGGGCTTGCAGTTGGTCGTCTGGGCGCTGTTCACGCACGAGATGCCGCCTCGATTCATCGTCGTCTCGGCCGTGCCCATCGCGCTTCTGGTGGGGTACGTGCTGGTCCGGTTCGCGGAGGTGGAGGTCAATCCGTTCCGGAAGCGCGGCATCCGCCCGGCGCACTGGCCGTGGGGCCTGGCCCCGGCGGTGGCGGTATTCCTGGCGGCCGTGGGCGTGAACCTCGTCGTCGCCTACAACGTCTTCCGCGCCGACGCGCGCGGCGTCGCCTGCCCGCCCTTGCCGGGGCTCGAGATCCGCAAGTTCTGGTACGCCCCGACGAGGCTTGGCGAGATGCCCGCGGGCTCGCGCATCCTCCTGGTGGGCGACGCAAGGTGCTTCTACCTGCCCCACGGCACGCGCTACAGCACCGTCTTCGACCCGCATCCGCTGGCGGAGATGGTCCTACGCCGGCTCTCTCCGCGGCAGATCCTCCGGGAGCTGGAGAAAGAGGGCATTACGCACATCTGGATCAATTGGGTGGAGATCTGGCGCCTGGCCGGAACGTACGGGTACCCCGCCCCGCTGAGCGCGGAGTTGTACGGGCGGTGGCAAGGCATGCGGGCGCCGGGATTGGAGGTCCTCGACCTGCTCCGGCCCCACGGGCTGCGTGTCTGGGCGAATGTGCACCTGCAGCGGCAGGGGGAGACGCGCCCGGCCGAGCCGCCGCGGCCCACCCCGCCCCAATCGAGACCGTGGGATCCCTCCGCCTTCCCCGAGCACTGGCCCGTCGCGACGGTCTATGCCCTCCCGCCGAGCCCCGCCGCGACGGCGACTTCCGCCGGGGCGGACTAGCGCTTACAATTGCGCTGCTATGCCGCACCGATGGACGCAACCTCTGCCGGTCCTCCTGGTGGTGACGCTGTGCCTCGCGGCAGGATGCAACCTGTCCTGGTCCCCCGTCTCCCTCGACGCCTGGGTCGTCAACGACATGGTCAGCCTCACCGAACGCACGCCCAAGGTGGACGACCCGCTGATCTTCGATCCGGTCGGCGGGGCGGTGAATCTCTTCGCCGCCGCCAACGAGACGGTGAGTTTTCAACTTCCTGTCCAAGCGGGCGGAACCGCGCTGCGAGGCTTGCGCGTCTCGTGGAGCGACCTCACCGGTTCCGACGGCGGAACGATCGATGCCGAGAACGTGCGGGTCTTTCGGATGGTCCCGATACGGGTCCGCGAGTACCCGGCGTGGTACCTGCGGCTGGCGGAACAGCAGCCGGAACCCGTGGACTTCTACGACGCGTTGGTCCCCGTGGACGCCTCCCGAGGCGGTCAGCCGTATCGCCTCGAATCTCACGAGCGAACCGCCTTCTGGGTGGACGTGTACGTTCCGCGCGGCGCCCGGCCCGGCCAATACACGGGGCGGGTGACGGTTTCGGCCTGGGGGGGCCGGGCCTGGAGCGCCGGGGTCCGGGTCCGCGTGTACAACTTCGTCCTGCCCGATACCCACCCGATCGCGGCGTTCGGCGGGTTCGATCACCGGACGCTGATGGGGGGGCTGCTGCGGCGTGACGGCAAGCCGTTCGTCCCGCTCCACCTGGACCGGACCGATCCGCTCGTCCGCCGCGGACTTGTGGCCCTGCGGCAGTTGATGCGCCTGGGGCGGGCACACCGCCTGGACCTGTTCGACAAGGGTATCCGCCCGCTGCTCAAGCGCGACCCGGAGGGCAAGGTCCGCCTGGACTGGTCGGACTACGACGCCATCGTCACCCCGTACCTGGGAGGGACGGGGTACGAGGACCGGATCGGGATTGCGGCCTGGGCGTCCCCGGTCTCGCAGGACTGGCCCGATCCCGGCGACTACGGCGGCACGGATACCGAGGCGTATCAGCAGACGCTGAAGGCCGTCGCCGGCGCCGCGAGCGAACACTTCCGCGCCCTCGGCGCCGATAAGCAAATCTTCATCTGGTGCTACCGGGGGCCGGTCCGGGCGGCCGCCTACGACAAGGACGTGCAGTGGGGGCGGCGGATCCGCTCCGCCGATCCGCAGACCCCGCTGCTCAGCCGCCTGCCGGCCTCTCCGCCCGCCCTGACGGGGTGGACGCCGCCGGCGGACTTTCGGCAGTTCGCCGACGTGCTGGCCCCGCCGGGGGAATGGCTCGACCCCGACGCGGCGCCGCCGGACGCCGAACCGCCAGGCCCGCTCAAGGGCCTCTGGGTCTGCCCGGGAACCCCGCCGTATTTCCCCTCGCTGGGGGTCATCGCCGGTCCGTGCGGCGTCCGGGCCATTGCCTGGTTCGCCATGAAGTATCGCACCCGCGGCGTCTTCCTCCCGGAGGTCCTGAACTGGAGCGGCCAGGATCTGTTCGGCCTGGTCGCCGGGGCGGAAACCCGGCTCTTCTACCCGGGGACCGCCGCGGGAATCGAAGGCGTGCTGCCTTCGGTTCGCCTCAAGCGCCTCCGCCGCGGGCTGCAGGACGCGGCGTACCTCCGGGTCCTCCGGCAGCGCGGCTCCGGCGAGATCGCGGACGCCGTCATCGAGGCCATGGCTCGCTACGCCGGACTTCACGCCGCGGGCGATCACTACCTCGACCCGCTCCTGGATGGATGGGTCACCGATCCGGCGGCATGGGAGATGGGGCGGCGGATCCTGGCCGAGGAGATCCAATTCGCCGTTCACCCCGACGAGGTCTCGCAGCGCGAGCTGTTCGCCCAGCGGGTGGCGTGGCGAACGTTCAACGAGAGGACGCACGACGTGCGCCTGGATCGCATCCGCTCGCGCATCTTCGCAAACCAGGCCGGTGCCGCCGCGGCGGGCTCCCAGCGTGGCCTCCGCGCCGAGGTCGCCCTGGAGCTTTGGAACGAACATGCCCGCGCGGTGGACGTGGTCGTCAAGACCGGCGGGCTGCTCGAAGGGTGGACCCCCGTCGACGGGGAGCGGAACGTTCGCGGCATGCGTCCCGGCGAGAGGCGGGTGGTGGTCCTGGCGGCGGCGGGGACCGAGGTCCCGTCCTTTGTGGACGGAAAGCTTCCGTTCCCCGTGATCCTTCGATCGCAGTTCCGCCCGGAAAAGACGATTGCCGCGTCCGTCCCGTTCCTGACGGTCGGTCGGGCATCGAAGGCCCCCCGGATCGACGGGGACCTGGTGGATTGGCCGATCCGGGCGGGCAACGCGGGCGGGCGGTTCCGCCTGATCGGGCGCAGGGGCCGGGGCGAGTCCGGCCTGGCCAGGCGGCAGACCCAGGCCTTCGTCCTCCACGACGAGGATCATCTCTACATCGCCCTTCGCTGCCTGGAACCCGAGATGTCGAAACTCGTGGCCCGCAGCGACAACCTCGTCCGCTACCAACAGTTGATCGCCTGTGAGGAAGACTTGGTGGAGATCCTTCTGGACCCGGGCGTGAAGGCGAGCGGTCCCGAGGAGCTCTACCACGTCGTCGTGAAACCGTCCGGCGTTTTTGTCGCGGAACGGGGCGTGGGCACGGACCCGCCGCTCGGGAAAGTGCGGCCCTGGGCCTGTGACGCCAAGGTCGCCGTCCGGCGAAGCCCGAAAGACTGGGTCGTCGAGCTGGCGATTCCGCTGTCGTCGTTCGGACTTCTCGGCCGCGAAGAGTTCTGGGGGGTCAACTTCACCCGTTTCGCTGCCCAGGGCCTCGAGTCCTCCAGTTGGTCCGGGGCGGCAAGGTACTTCTATCACCCCAGGAACCTTGGGACGATGCGCTTCGGGTTTCCCGAAGGCCCTTGAGTTTCCGTTTCGGCTTTCGGCGGCCAGGGAGTATAAGACGGGCCAGGCCCGAGGAGACGAACCATGGCGAGCAAGATGGGTTGGATTGTCGCGGCGGTGCTGGTGATCGCCGTCGCCCTGGTCGTCGTTTTCCGGTTCGGATGCTCGTCCACCCTCTTCCGTTCCGCCCCCACCCCCGAGACGACCGCGAGGGGGTTCACGGACCTGCAGGAAGTCGGGATCTCTCCGGCGACCGTCCTGGGAAGCGAGCCGGGCGGGCCCGGAAACGCCGCCGACGACTACAGCGAGGCCGCAAAGCTCCGCAAGTCCGATCCCGAGCTCATGGCCGAGGCCATGAGCATCAAGAGCGAACTGGCGAATGGCACGGGCGTCCTTCCGACCCGGGCCCTGCCGCTGATCCGGAAGATCCATTCCCACGTCGCCGCGGGCGCCGCGAAGCGCGAGATGAAGTACACCTTCGTCCATACCCCCGCGGAGTTCGTCGTCGGGTTCTTGTACAAACCGGCCGAAGATCTCTACGGCGTCTACGAGGCGCTGGAAGTCCTGTTCATCTATCACTACGGGCGGAGAGACTACGAGCAGGCCGTGGGCGTCCTGAAGGACTGTCTGGTCCTCGGTCGGCACATGACGGACGAACGGGTCCGCGCGGACATGGTCCGCCTGGGGCTGGTCATCCAGCGCAAGGCGCTCGGCGGGCTGCTGCAGGTCTACAACCAGTGGGACCGGGAGAAGTACGCGCCGCAAATGCGGGCCGTCTACCAGTACAACGACGCCGTCAATCGCGTGCTGGACTTCTACGACGACAAACGGAAAGTCGTCTGGAAGGTGAGGGACATCCGCCCGGGGGATCTGTTCCACGTCGTCGAGAACGACAAGGACCTCGCCTGGCGGGTGCAGGCCCTGCTCGCGCTCGGCGTCGCCCAGTACACCAACGCCGACAATGGCGCGGACGTCCAATACGCCCGCGAGCTGTTCGAGAAGTACGTCCAGGGCGACAACCGCTTCCTGGCCGCCGCCGCCAGGGCCGCAATGAACTTCAAAGAAGAGGAGCTGCACGAGGTCTGGCGGCGATAGGAGGATCCAAGGAAACGCCTTCCATGCTCTCGGCAAACGGCTATCTGACCGGGGACGTGCACGTGCAGCGGCTCCCGACGGCCTGCCCGCCCGGGGCGATGCTTGCGCCCCTCGCGGCATGCCCCGACCCCGCCGTCCTGGAATCCTCCGCCATCCATAAGGACTACGGGCGATACACCCTCCTGGCCTGCTCGCCGCTGGAGGTCCTCTCGCTTCGCGACGGCGTGCTCACCGACGCCGCCGGAACCGTCCTCGCCGACCGCGACAACCGCGCCCTCTGGTCGGTGCTGGCGCGCGCCGTCGGAGCGGCCCGTTTCCGCCCCGCGGAGCCCGGCGCTGCCTACCTGCCCGGGTGGATCGGATACATGGGCTACGAGGTTGGCCGCCACGTGGAACGCCTGCCCGCCCGCGCCGTCCGCGACACGCACCTGCCCGACCTGCGGATCGCCTTCTACGACGCCCTGCTCGTCTACGACGCGGTGGAACCGGGCTGGTCGCTGGTGGAGCTGGTGTTCGACCGCCCGCCGCCGGGCGCCGGCAGGGCAGGCGAGGTGCTGCGGTCCATCGCCTCCGGGGCGAGCACGGCCGCCGGCGATCCGGCCCCCGCCCCTATCGAACAGGCCGATCCCACGGTCCGCCCGGCCATCCCCGCCGAGTCCAACTTTACGCCCGAGCAGTACCGCGCCGCCGTCGCCCGCTGCGTGGAATACATCGCCGCCGGCGACATCTTCCAGGTGAACCTCTCGCAGCGGTTCGTGGTCGACGACGCCCCGCCCGCCCTGGCGATCTATCGCGCGCTCCGCCGCCGCAACCCCGCGTGGTACGCGGGCTACCTGCGCTTTGAGTCCGGCGGGCATCCCTGCGCGATCGCCTCCAGCTCCCCGGAGTTGTTCCTCCGCGTCCGCGGCGACCGGGTGGTCACCCGCCCGATCAAGGGGACGCGCCCGAGAAGCGGCGCCGGCGACCACGACGCCCGCCGCGCCGCCGAGCTGATCGCCAGCCCCAAGGACAACGCCGAGCTCGCCATGATCATCGACCTGCTTCGCAACGACCTGGGGCGCGTCTGCCGCTACGGGACCGTCCGCGTCACCGACCCGTGCCGCCTCGAGACCCACCCCACGGTCTTCCACCTGGTCGGGACCGTCGAGGGCCGCCTGTGTGAAGGCGTGGGCCCGATCGAACTGCTCCGCGCCACCTTCCCCGGCGGGTCCATCACCGGCGCGCCCAAGATCCGCGCGATGGAGATCATCGACGAGCTCGAACCCGTCGCCCGCAGCGTCTACACCGGGTGCCTCGGCATCATCGGCGTCGACGGATCGTGCGAATGGAACATCGCCATCCGGACGGTCGTCTGCGACGGGTCCCGCGCGCTGGTGCAGGCCGGCGGCGGCATCGTCGCCGATTCCGACCCTCGCGGCGAATACGAGGAAACGCTCGACAAGGCCCGCGCCCTGCTCGAGGCCATCGCCGCCGCACGCGCTGCCCGCCCCCTCGATGCCCCCGCCGTCCGCTGAGCTGCCTGGCCGAATGCTCACACAGTCGCTTCGGCG
>DASRZG010000066.1:0-4452 GCA_035686585.1 Phycisphaerae bacterium | reverse complement strand
GAGGCCGTGCCGTCCTGGGAGCGGTACAGCGTCTGGGTAGCCGCCGACGGGTTCGGCGAGGAGTACGTCAAGGTCATCAGGCCCGTCCCCAGTGACGGGAAGGTCGAGGTGGAACGGATCGTAATGCGCCCCGCCAACATGTCCGTCTCGGGAATGGTCGTGAATGAGAAAGGCGTTGCCCTGCCTGGCGTGCGGGTGTGGGCCGCCGGCTACGGTCAGCCTCATCGTGAGGGGCAGACGGACGAACAGGGCCGGTTCCGTATCGACGGCGTGTGCGCGGGTAGCCTGTACGTGCATGCCGAGGACGGGCAGGACTTCGCCGTGGCCCAGGGGGGACAGCGGGACGTCAAGGTGGTCCTGGCCGATGGCACCGCCGGGCCGACGCGGCGCGAAACGGTCCTGCCGGAGACCGGCCCGAAGGTCGGCGACGCGGCGCCCGACTTCGAGGTCAAGACCCTCGACGGCAAGACGGTCAAGCTGTCGGACTTCCGCGGCAAGTACGTCCTGCTGGACTTCTGGGCGACCTGGTGCGGCCCGTGCGTGGGCGAGACGCCCAACCTGAAGGCCGTGTACAACGCCTTCGGCCGGGACAAGCGGCTGACGATCATCGGCCTGAGCCTGGACGCCGACATGGGCTCGCCCGAGAAGTATGTCAAGAAGAACGACCTGAAGTGGACCCAGGGCTTCCTGGGCGACTGGTCGAAGTCGAAGGTGCCCGACCTGTACGGTGTGCGGGGCATCCCCCACATCCTCCTGATCGGTCCCGACGGGCGGATCGTCGCGAGGAAACTCCGCGGCGGGGCGATCCTGGAAGCGGTGGCCGAGGCCCTGGGCAGGGACGCGCGCAGCCCGTCTTGACGCCGTGGGGATGGGCCGCAGCCGTCTACGCCTGCCGGCTTCGCCGTGCGAACGAGGCGCAGAGATCGCAGAGAAAGGAATGAGTTAGAAGAAGAACAACAGTTGTCTTTGTTTCTCTCTGCGTCCTCTGCGTCCTCTGCGGTGAGATGCTTCTTCTTCTTCTCACTCAATCTGTCCTCTGCGTCCTCTGAGTCTCTGCGGCCCATCTGGTTCATCCGATGAGCTTGAGGATGGCGGTGACGGTCATGTGGGCGCCCATCACGGCCAGCAGGACGTAGACGATGCCGGAGAAGACGCGCTGGTTGACGCGGCGGTGGAGGAAGATGCCCAGCAGGGCGCCGGCGATGATGGCGGGGGCCAGGGCGGC
Organism: Phycisphaerae bacterium; assembly: GCA_035686585.1. Taxonomy (GTDB): domain Bacteria; phylum Planctomycetota; class Phycisphaerae; order SM23-33; family SM23-33; genus DASRZG01. The sequence goes on along the minus strand of DASRZG010000066.1, from coordinate 3,227 downwards.
GGAGGCGGCGGCCGTTCTGGCGTTCAGGGCCCCCAGCCAGATGTACGGCAGGACCTTCGTCTGGTTGCCGATCCAGTAGTACAGCACGGTGGTGGCGACGAACCGCTGCTTGGTCATCTCCTGGGGCAGCAGGTAGACGGTGGTGATGGGCCCGGCCGAGTGGGCGAGCGTGCTGGTCAGCCCGGCGCCTCCTCCGGCCAGCAGGCCGTGCCAGGGCTTGGGGCGGTACGCCGCCAGCCGCCCGGAGTACGCCCGGATTGTCTGGAGCATGACGAAGGCCAGGGCGATCACGCCGATCAGCAGCTTGAGCAGGGCGCGGGGGCCTTCCGCGGCGTCGTCGCTCTGCCCGCCGAAATGCAGGATCAGCCAGAACACCGCGGTCCCGACGGCGGTGCCCAGCGCCATCCCCCCCAGCATGCCCCGGACGGTCGGCCAGCTCCACTGGCGCCACCAGAACGGCAGGGACACGTAGTCGCAGACGATCAGCAGCGGCAGCATGATCCCCACCGCCAGCGGGGCGTCGCCGCCGCAGGCGTAGATCATCATCGGCACCGACAGGATCCCCACGCTGCCGGCGAACCCCGCCTTGGCCGCGCCCATCAACAGGGCGCTCACCCCGCCCAGCAGCAGAAACTGCCAGGGCGCGTCGATCGTCTCGGGAATCAACGAAAAGGACAGTGTCGTCTCCATGGCACAACGGCGGGAGGCAGTATAGGACGGCCGGGCGGGCAAGGGAAGAGGGCGGCGGGCAGTTGAAGAAGAAGTGAACCACAAAGAGCACGAAGAACAGAAAGGGTGCACGAAGCAGAAGAAACGGCGAATATCGAATAATGAATATCGAATACGGAGTGTCGAAGTGGCCGAGGCGCGCGGATGCCGTTACTTCGACGTTCGATATTCAGTATTCGGTATTCGACATTTTCTGTGGCCTCTGTCGTCCGCTTCTGCCGCCAATGGTCAATGGAGGTCTTTGCCGACATAGGTTACAATGGCCCAGCCGGCCGCCGGCGGGCGGGCCGGCAGATACGGGAGAGACGGCATGCACGTGGTTCAATGCCCGCACTGCCAGCGGAAGTTTCGCGTGGGCAGGGCGGTGTACGATGCCCGGATGAAATGCAGCGGCTGCGGGGAGGGCTTCACGGGGTCCTCGACGGAGCTGGTCGAGGCCCCTCCGGGTGCGGCGCCTCCGGCGCCGTGGGCGACGGCACAGCCCCGCATGCCCGTGCCTTCCCGTGGGGCGTACGGCCCGATGGTGATCATCATCTGCTGCGTGGCGCTGGCGGGCGTGCTGGTGCTGCTGCTGGTGTTCTGGTGGGTCCGCAGCAACCCGAAGATCGTCGTCACGGACGCCGAAGGCGTCCCCGTGCCCGCGGCCCGCGATCCCGGCACGGCACGGCGCCTTCCGGGCGGCAGCGGGCGGCGCACCTCCCCGCCCGGGACGATCCCCGACCCCGCCGGCCTGGTGGACGACATCCCGCCGGACCAGACGCCCGCCCCCCACGAGCCGGCGGCGCCGCCGGAACCGGCCGGTGATCCGAACCTGCCGGTGGGCGAGCCGGTGTTCGCGTCGGCGTCGACGGGCGGGACGGAGCGGTTCGCCTGCGGGCAGGTCCGCAGCCGCTATGCCGCCGCGCTGGCGTCGGTGACGGTGGAGGCCCGCGCGGGCGGGCAGGTCCTGGACAGCCAGACCTTCTCGTACCTGCCGGCGGGGGCGTCGGTGCGGTATTCCCTTCGCGTGCCGGCGTCGGTGGGGCCGGGGGACCTGAAGGTGCTCGCCCGCAAGGGCGAGGAGGCGGACGGGGACCTGATCATCTGGGACGTGCCGCAGGACAACCTGAGTCCGGACAAGCGCGACGACGGGACCATCGTCTGGACCGGCAGGACGCGGAACCCCACCGGCACGCCGGTCAAGGACGTGAAGGTCTATCTGGACTTCTATGCCGGCGACGGCGTCCACGGCGGCAGCGCCCAAGGCGGGCTCCGGTCCGGCGAGACGATCGGCGCCAACGAGACCGGCTCGATCCAGGTGACCAGCGACGCGCTGGCCGCCCCGGACGCGCAGGTGTGGGTCACCCGCGTGGTGGCGCGAAAGTATTGACCGGCCTGGGCGCGGCACCCGCCGGCCAGGCCCCGAAGCTGACGAATGCTCCCGATACCGATACGAACCGACCGGCGCCAGGAGCGGAGGCCCTGGGTCAACTATGCCCTGATCCTCGCCAACGTCTTCGTGTTCGTGGTGCTTCAGAAGACCCACAGCGACACGCCCGAGGTCCGCCGATACCTGCTGCACCCGGACAACCCGCAGGTGCTGACGTGCTTCACCAGCATGTTCATGCACGCCGGGGGGTGGCACCTGCTGGGCAACATGCTGTTCCTGTGGGTGTTCGGCAACGCGGTCAACGACAGCTTCGGGCACCTGGGGTACCTGGCGTTCTACCTGGCCGGCGGGCTGGCGGCGGCGATCGCGTATATCGTGGTCTCCGGGACGGCCCCGGTGCTGGGGGCGTCGGGGGCGATCTCGGCCGTGACGGGGGCGTTCCTGGTGCTGTTCCCCCGTGTGCGGGTGACGGTGCTGCTGATCTTCTTCTACATCATTCCCTTCGAGATCAGCTCGCTGGTGTTCCTGGCGATGCAGTTCGCCTGGAACGTGTTTCAAACCCTGCAGGCGGGCGAAGGCGGCGTGGCCTACGCCGCCCACTCGGGCGGGTACGTCTTCGGCATCGGCGCCGCGGCGGCGCTGCTGGCGGTGGGGCTGCTGCCGCGCGACGTGTACGACCTGCTGAGCCTGGTGCGGACCTGGCGCCGGCGGCAGGGATATCGGCGGATGGCGGCGGGGGGGTACGACCCGTTCTCGGGCCCATCCCGCCTGCGCCGGCCCCGGGGGCAATGGGCCGAGCCGGGGACGTCTCCGGAAGCGCCCGCCGAGCCCGACAGCCGCGAGGCCGGGCTGAGGGGCCGGATCTCCGAGCTGCATCGGCGCGGCGACTTCGGCCTGGCGGCGCGGGGGTACCTGGAACTGATCCAGCTCGCTCCCGGGGCGGTCCTGCCGCTGACGGAGCAACTGGATGTGGCGAACTATCTTATGTCGGCCGAGCAGCGCGCCGCGGCCGCCGACGCCTACGAACGATTCCTCGCGCATTACGGGACGTACCAGTACGTCGGCGATATCAAGCTGATGCTCGGACTGATCTACGGCCGATACCTACGGCAGGACGATCGGGCCGAGA
>DASRZG010000065.1:0-2955 GCA_035686585.1 Phycisphaerae bacterium | reverse complement strand
CCGGCGGCGGTCTGGGCAAGGCGGCGCTGGTGCTGGGGATCGTCTCGCTGATCCCGGCCGTGGGGGTGGTGGCGGCGCCGGTGGGGCTGGTGCTGGCCGTCCGGGCGCTCGCCGGCGGCCGGGCGGGAAGGGGCAGGGCCCTGGCGGCCGTCGTGTTGTGTGCCGCCGGGCTGGCCGTCTCGCTGGGGGCGGTTCCGCCGGTTCTGCGGTGGCATTGGCAGCGGCAGCGGGAGGCCTGCGCCGCCCGGCTGGGGTACGTGGCCGCCGGGATCGGGATGTACCGCGATTACAGCAAGCGTTTCCCCGCCGCCCTGGGCGACGTGGCCGCCATGGGCGCCGTAGCCGGCATCTACCTGTCCTGCCCCGGCGCCGGCAGGAGCAGCCGGGGGAGCGACTACTTCTATCGCCCGCCCGCCGACGACGCCCCGGCGGAGGCGATCATGGCCTGCGACTTCCGCGGCAACCACCGCGGCGGCCGGAACGTGCTGTGCCGCGACGGCAGCGTGGGCTGGCAGAGCGAGGCCGCCTTCCAGGCCGAGCTGGCCGAGCCATACAACGCCGAGTTCGCCAAGGCGCTGCGCGAGGCGGAGGGCCCGTGATGGGCTAGGCGGACGCACCGCTCGCACACCAGGTGCTGCTGGTGACGAGATGACAAGCCTTTGAAAGGAGAACGCCGATGACACAAGCTCCGATGCCTCCGCCCCCGCCCGGACCGACGGGCCCGTTCGCCTCGCAGATGCCGCCCAGGGGGCAAGGGATGGCCGTGGCCGCCCTGGTGCTGGGTATCCTGAGTTTCATCCCCTTATGCGGGCTGGTGGGGATCATCCTGGCCATTGTAGTCCTGGCGACCAGGAGGCCCGGCAAGGGGATGGCCATCGCGGGATTGATCCTCCCGTTCGTCATCGTGCCCCTTTTCCTGGTGGCGATCCTGATCCCCTCGGTGAGCCGGACACAGAAGCCGGGCCGGCGGTCTATCTGCGGGGCCAACCTCAACTCGATCGGCAAGCACTTGATAATCTACACGACCGAGTACGAGCAGATCCCCCCTGACATCGACACACTCGTCCGCCAAGGCCTCGGCGAGAAGACGCTGGTGTGCCCGTCCGCCTCGGCCGGCAGGAAGCGCGACTACTTCATCCACTTCCCCAAGGAGGAGCCCGATCTCGGCAGTGCCATCGTCGCCTGCGATTACCGGGGCAACCACGCCGACGGGCGGTACGTGCTGACGTACCAGGGCTCGATCAAGTTCGTCAGAGGCGAAGCCGCCTTCCAGGCGGAGCTGAACCAGCCCTGGAACGCCGAGTTCGCCAAGGCCCTGCGGGCGGCGGAGGGGCCGTGAGGCCGGGCAAGCACTGCAGGCCGGACGTGACGAGACGTTGACATCGTGAAAGGAGAACACCGATGACGCAGATGCCGCCGACCCCGCCCGGGACACCCACGAATCCCCTCCCCGTCCGAAAGGGCAAGGGGTTGGCCATCGCTGCGTTGGTCCTGGGGATCGTTACCATATTCATCCCGCCCATCCTGAAGATCCCCGTCGGCCTGGCGGCGATCATAGTGGGCATCGTCTCGGTCGCCACGGGGAGGCCGGGGAAGGCGATGGCCGTCGCCGGGATCGCCATACCGCCCCTCATCGTTCTGCTGATCATCCTCCTGATGCCGGCGCTTCATCGGGCCATGGAACTGGCCCGACGGTCCATCTGTGCGGAGAACCTCAAGGCGATTAGCAAACAGGTAGCCATCTACACGGTCATGCACGAAGAACCCCCCGCGGATATCGACGCGCTCATCCGCCAGGGCGCGAGCGAGAAGATGTTCGAATGCCCGTCCTCCCCCGGCACGAAGAAATGCGACTACTTCTTCCACTTCCCCAAGGAAGAGCCCGAGGTCGGCAGCGCCATCGTCGGCTGCGATTACCAAGGCAACCACCCCGACGGGCGGAGCGTGCTGACGTATCAAGGCTCGGTCAAGTTCATCAAAGGCGAAGCCGCCTTCCAGGCCGAGCTGGCCGAGCCCTGGAACGCCGAGTTCGCCGAGGCCCTGCGGGCGGCGGAGGGGCCGTGAGCGGGTGAACCCACAGGCCGCAGGCCGCACGTGACGAGACTCTGACACCGTGAAAGGAGCAACCCGATGACACAGATACCTCCACCGCCCCCGCCGCGTCAGTCCGCGCCGCCCATATCCACGCCCGGGATCGCCACCGGGGGTCCGGGGCTGGCCATCGCCGCCCTGGTGCTGGGCCTGGTCTCCGCGATCCCGTTCCTGGGCGTCCTGACGGGCCTGGCCGGGCTGGTCCTGGGCATCATCGCCCTGGCCACCCGGCGCCGGGGCAAGGGCATGGCGGCCGCGGGCGTGGTGCTTTCGATCCTCCTGCCGGCGGCAGTGCACACGGCCATCCTCGTCCCCGCCATCTCAAAAGCCAAGACCGCCGCCCGGCAGACGATCTGCCAGACCAATCTGCACGCGATCGGGCGGGGCGTGGCGATTTATATGATGGACTTCAACGATGCCATGCCGGCTAACCTGTCCGTGCTGGTCGACCAGCACTACATGGGCACCGCCGATGCACTCCAATGCCCGGAGGCCGGTGAGAATGCCCCGAATGGCTACTTCTATGCCCCACTCGCCGAACCGGACGCGGTGGCGTTTCCGGGGGATGTGATCATCGCCTGCGATCGCACGCCCATCCACCAGGGGAAGCGATGCGTGCTCTACCTGGACGGCCACACCCAAGCGCTGGAGGAGTCCGACTTCCAGGCCGAGCTGGCCCAACCGCACAACGCCGAGTTCGCCAAGGCCCTGCAGGCGTCGGAGGGGCCGTAGGCGGGTGACGCAGGGACTGACGCGGCGCGCCTTTTGTGCGATCAGGGAACGCCAACGACGCCAAATGGCAAGCCGGGCGGCCGGTCGGCTTGCCATTTGGCGTTGTTGGTAAGCATCCACGTGCGCGCGGGT
>DASRZG010000064.1:0-10057 GCA_035686585.1 Phycisphaerae bacterium | reverse complement strand
CCGGCCGAGGGTGCTGCTGATCCTGCCCCCCCCGCCGCCGCGCGGGATGCCGCCCATGGGCCCCCAGTCGCCCCCGGAATGGACGCCGGAGCACACCGACCGGCTGACCGAGGTGATCGAGGAGGGCACGCCGGCCGTCTTCCTGGCCTGCTACCAGGCGCCGCAGATGTCGATGTTCGGGCCGGCGCAGGGCTCGCCGCCGTACGCGCTGGATGAGTACCTCCAGCAGAGCTGGGGCGTGAAGGTGCGGACCGACCTCCGCCTGGTCCAGGCGGAGCTCGATCCGACCACCGGCACCTACCGCCTGCCCGTGTTGCGGTGGACGTTCATGAGGCTGTCCACCTTCACCAACCACCCCGTGGGCGAGCCGCTGAAGACGCTGCGGACGCACTGGCTGGAGGCGTGCCCGGTGGTCAAGGCCGACGGCGACAACCAGGCCGAGGCCGCGGTCGCCGCGATCCTGGCCGTCCCGGGCGGCATGAAGGACGTGTGGGCCACCGCCGACGCCATGGCCATGGAGATGAAGCTGTACCGCGGGCGGGGCACCGACGTGATGCCCGACCCCGCCGGCGGCGACCTGGTCGCTCCCTTTTCCGTCGCCGTCGAGGCCAGCAAGACCGTCGACGGGAAGGCCCGGCGGGTCATCGTGCTGGGCGTCGGACGCAGCTACCTCGACCCGTTCCTGTCCGAGCCGATCCCCCGGCTGGCGGGAGAGACCCTGGCGACCGATCCGGCCCCGATCAACGACGTGGACCTGGTCATCAACAGCGTCTACTACCTGATCGACCAGCGCTGGCTGATCGCGGCCGGTCCCTCCGAGACGCCCCGGATCGAGCACATGGGCCAGGTCGAGGGCTGGGTGATCAAGGGCGTGTTCGGCCTGGGCTGGCCGCTGCTGGTGATCGCCGCCGGCATCATCGTGACGGCCTTTCGCGGGAGGTGACCGCCGCGGGCTGACGGGCGGCTTGGGATATCGCGGTTGCACAGCCGCAGGAGCATGCGAGGATGAACGTCAAGACGACCATGGTTCTGGTGGTGCTGCTGATCCTTGGCTTGGGGTACCTCATCTGGCAGTACGGAGACTTCTCCGGCGAGAAGGACAAGCCCACCCCGGCCGACAAGAGGCTGACCCCCAAGGTCGGCAAGGTGACCCGCCTGGCGATCGAGACGCCGCGCGTGGGCAAGATCGTGCTGGCCGGCGACGGCGACACGTGGCGGCTGGTCGAGCCCGTCGACGCCCCCGCCGTCGGCTACGAAGCCGGCGGGACCGTCACCGACGTGACCACGCTGGAGTACGTGCAGAAGTACGCCCCCGACGACCCCGACCGCCCCAAGCAGACCCGCCTGGCCGATCCGCTCCGGATCGTCACCTTCACCGACGAGACGGACAAAACCACCACCCTCCGCGTCGGCGCCAAGGTGCCGCTGGACAATCGCCGCACCTACGTCCAGATCGAAGGCGACGACAACATCTACGTCGTCGACGTCGACCTCGCCGACCGGCTCGGCAAGACCGCCTCCGACTACCGCGACAAGAAGCTGCTGGACTTCGACACCGACAAGGCCGTCCGCGTGACCGTCACCGGCGAGAAGAGCTATCAACTGATCAAATCGGACGGCCGGTGGGCGATCGACAAGCCTGTCGCCGCCCGGGCGGACGCGTCCAAGGTCTCCGGCCTGCTGAGCGACCTCTCCGGCCTGCGGGCGGAGAAGTTCGACAACGACGACCCCAAGGAGCTGGCCGGATACGGGCTCTCCGAGCCGATCGCGACCGTCACCGTCGAGCTGGCCCCGGCCGAGCCCAAGACCACCCCCGCCGACGCGCCCACCCAGCCCGCCAAGGGCCAGGTGCTGTCGATCGCCTTCGGCGCCTCCGCGGATTCCAAGGCCGAGACCGTCTTCGCCAAACTGGGCGACCGGCCCTGGGTGTTCCAGGTCAAGAAGTCCCGGCTCGCCGACATCCCCCGCCTGCTGGACCTGCGCGACAAGGCCGTGCTCGACCTGGCCGGCGGGGAGATCACCGGCATCGAGTCCACGCTGGACGCCGAGGGGTCGATGAAGCTGGTCAAGGAGGACGGGCAGTGGAAGATGGTCAAGCCCTTCCCCGGGCCCGCCGACGCGGCCGCGGACGATCTGGCGCGGGCGATCAAGGACCTCAAGGCCACCGAGTTCCAGGACTCCCCCGCCAGCCTGGCCGCCTACAAGCTCGACCCGCCGCGCGGCAAGATCGTGCTGGACCTGCGGGGCAAGGGGCAGACCGTCTCACTGCTGCTGGGCGGCACCAGCGCCAGCGGCGAGATGGCGTTCGTCCAGCCCGCGGGGGCGAAGTTCGTGGCCGTGGTCTCCGCCGACGACTACTCCAAGCTGCTCAAGGCCGGCCGCGAGTACTGGTCGCGCCGGTTCACCGACCTGCCGGCCGGGGCCGAGGTCACCGAGGTGACGCTCGACCGCCCCGACGGGACGTTTACGCTCCAGCGGGATGAGAAGGGCGATCTGAAGCTGACCGCCCCCGTGGCCGCACCCGTCGACCGCGCCAACGCCGACGCCGTCGTCAATGCCCTGACCAGCCTGAAGGCCGACACCGTCGCCGCCCTCGAACAGGAACTGCCCAAGCGGTTCGCGCAGGCCAAGTCCATCCGGGTCGCGCTCACCTACCGCGTCCCCCTGCCGCCCGAGCCCCCGGCCACCGCGCCAGCGACGGGCACCGCGCCAACCACGGCCACCGCGCCGACCACGGCCACCGCCCCGGCGACCGCCACCGCCCCGGCGACCGCCCCGGCCGAGCCGGTGGTGCGGTACAAGACCGGCACCGTCGGCCCCCTGCTGGTGGCCAAGGACAACGGGCGGTCGTTCGTCTGGGAGCGGGACGCCAAGCCCGTCGCCGTCGGCGAGCTGGGAGGGGGCCTGTACGACAAGCTCAACGCCGAGCTCCGCCAGCGGAAGGTGCTGACCGTCGACGCCGACAAGGTGGCCGCGGTCCGCCTCACCTCCGGCAACCTGACGACCGAGCTGAAGAAGATCGCCGATCGCTGGATCCTTTCGGAAGATCCGCACGTCCAGATCGACGCCGAGAAGGTCTCCGAGTTCCTGAAGGGCCTGGACATCCAGGCCGACCGCTTCGTCGACTATTCCGACAAGCCCGACCTGAAGCGATTCGCCCTGGACGAGCCGGAGACGGTCCTGGAGCTGAAGCTCGAAGGCGACAAGACCGCGACGCTGAAGCTCGCCCGCACCGGCCCGGTCGCCACCGCCGCCCGCTACGCCACCGGCGGCGACGTCCCCGGCGTGTTCGTGCTGGACGAGGACACGGTCAAGAAGGTCCGGAAAGGCCTGAAGGACTTTAAGAAATAGCGACGTTCGGGACGGCAAATCCGAAATACGAAACTCGAAATCCGCGTCGTGTTTCGGATTTCGTGTTTCGGATTTCATGCTTCCCCGGTTCTCTGGATCCTCCTCGGGACCGCAACATTTCCTCCCGCCGCCAGTTATACTTGGCAGGATGCGGACGAGCGTTCCGCCGGCAGGGAGTGACCGGACATGAGACCACCGAAACCGTCGCTGCCGCTCGTGGCGGCGATTGCCTTCGCCCTGGCGGCCGCGGGCGCCGCGGCCAAGAAGCAGTACGCCACCCCCGTCTCGGCTGAGGACTTTGAGAAGCTTCTCCAACCCCTCGCCGAGCAGGCCGAGGCCTACGCCAAGCAGGGCGGCGACCCCGCCCCCACGCCCGGGAAGGAGATGGCCTCCATCCAGTACTCCGTCCAGTCGGGCGCCCAGTTGGCCAAGGCCCTCCAGGCCCGCCACAAGGATCCGCTGGCGGAGATGCACATCGCCTGGCAGCTCCTCCAGCCGCTGAGCATGGCGGGCGACGAGCTGCTCGTCCGGCTCCGCCCGGCGATGGTCGAGCTGCTGGGCCGGTGCGAGTACCAGCCCATGCCCGACTGGCCCGCCTCGATCCTCCAGACACTCGCCCCCGACCGCAAGGACACGCCCAAGAACCTCGTCGAGCTCCGCCGGCAGCGCCGCGAGGCCGCACTCGCCCAGAAGCGCAACGCCGAACGGGCCATCGTCAAGCACAACCGGATGGCGCAAGCCCTCGAGCAGACCCTCAAGAGCCTGCTGGTGCTCATGGGCGACGAGAAGGCCGACCAGGCCCTCCTGGCCCGCTTCCGGTCCGAGGTCCAGATGAAGTGGACCACCTACGCCCACACCCTCCAAGCCATCCGAGGCCAGGCCGTCCGCATGAAGAAGGAGCAGGCCAAGGTCTACTACGACGCCCTGCTCGACGTGGTCCGCGAGCACCCCAAGCCGCGCGAGCACGCCGACCCGACTCGGCCGGCCTACAGCGACACCGGCAACAGCACCTTCGAGACCCGGCCTCACGACGTCCCGGCCGAGACGCTGAAGGTCGTCAACCTCCTGGCCACCTCCGCCCGGGAACCCGCCGTCATCGTCGCCCCCGACAAGAGGCCACCCCGCAAGCCCGGCGATCCCCGCGACCGCCGACGATGACGAGGGCTCCCATTGCGGATTGCGAATTGCGGATTGCGGATTTGAGAAGAGGAAACAGAAGAAGAAGCACCGCCCGCGCGGCTCTGCCTGCTTCTTCTGCTGTTCAATCCGCAATCCGAAATCCGAAATCCGCAATTGAGTAATCCGAAATCCGAAATCCGCAATTGAGTAATCCGCAATCCGAAATCGACCGGTCCACCATCTCATTTCCCCCGTGGGCTGAAACGACTATCATTCCCCCATGACCGCCGTGCGGCCCAGGACCAAGCTGATCGTCCCGCTGACGCAGACGACCGTCCCGGCCATGCGCGTGGCGATGCATGCCGCCGACCAGGCCGGGGCCGACATGGTCGAATGCCGCCTCGACCACCTTGACTCACCCTCCCCCGCCGACCTCGCCGAGCTGCTGACCGACACGCCCCTGCCCGCCATCGTCACGCTCCGGCCCGTCCGCCAGGGCGGCAGGTACGAAGGCGATGAGCCCCGCCGCCTTGCCCTCCTGGCCGCCGCGGCCGAGGCGGGGGGCGATTACGTGGACGTCGAGGACGACGTGCCCGCCGCCGATCGGCCCGCCGGGAAGATCGTTCTGAGCCACCACGACTTCGCGCGCCGGCCCGCCGACCTGGACGCCGTGCTCCAGCGCATCGACGACCCCGCGGCCGCCGTGCCCAAGGTCGCCTTCGCCTCGGCCGGCCCCGAGGACGCCGTCGCCGCCCTGGACGCCCTCCGCCGACTGAGCCGCCCGGGCATCGCCCTGGCGATGGGCGAGCCCGGCGTGATGAGCCGGCTGCTGGCGGGAAAGTTCGGCGCGTTCGGGACGTTCGCCGCCCTGGAGGCGGGGGCGGAGTCGGCGCCGGGCCAGCCGACCATCGCCGACTTCCGCGACCTGTACCGCTGGGACGCCATCGGGCCGGACACGGCCGTCTACGGCGTGATCGGCTGCCCCCTGGCCCACTCGATGAGCCCCGCCGTCCACAACCGCGCCTTCGAGACCGCCGGCGTGGACGCGGTATACGTGCCGCTGCGGGTGGAGCCGGGCGCGGAACACTTCAACCGCTTCCTCGACGCGGTGCGCGGCGCGGACTGGCTGGGCGTCCGCGGGTTGAGCGTGACGATCCCGCACAAGGAGAACGCCCTCGCCCGCGCCGACGAGGTGGACGAGCTGTCGCGGCGGATCGGGGCGGTCAACACCCTCCAGGTCCGCCCCGACGGCTCGCTGCGGGGCTGGAACACCGACTACGCCGGCGCGACCGACGCCTTGTGCGAGGCGATGGGCATCGCCCGCGATGGGCTGGCGGGCCGGTCGGTCGCGGTCCTCGGCGCCGGCGGCGCCGCCCGGGCAATCGTGGCCGCGATGGCCCACTACGGCGCGGAGGTGATCATCTACAACCGCACCGTCTCACGCGGCCAGAAGCTGGCGGGCGAGTTCGGCGCCGCCGCCCGCGGCCTGGACGCCCTGGCCGCCATGTCGGCCGAGATCGTCATCAACTGCACCTCCCTCGGCATGCACCCCAACGTCGAGGCCACCCCCGTCCCCGCCGAGGCGCTGGCGGGCGTGTCCGTCGTGTTCGATACGGTCTACAATCCGCTCCAGACCCGCCTGCTCCGCGAGGCGGCCGAGGCGGGCTGCAGGACGGTCTCGGGCGTGGACATGTTCGTCAACCAGGCCGCCGCCCAGTTCGAGCCCTGGACGGGCAAACCGGCCCCGCGCGAGTTGATGCGGCAGGTTGTCCTCGACAGGCTCTCCCGACGAAACCAGGAGTGATCACCCATGGCCAAGGGCAAGATCCGCGTGGCGACGTGCCAGTTCGCCGAGACGTTCCACCCCGCCCGCAATGCCGCGAATGTCCTGCGGTACATGGAGCAGGCCAAGGCGGCCGGGGCGGAGCTGCTGCACACGCACGAGACGTGCCTGACGGGCTACCTCGCCCGGGCGGGCGCGCCCGCGCCAAGTGAGGTGGACTGGCCGGCCGTGCGGGCCTCGGCCGAGGCGATCTGCCGGAAGGCCCGCAGGTTGAAGCTGTGGGTGGTCCTGGGCAGCTCGCACCCGCTGACGCCGCCGCACAAGCCGACCAACTGCCTGTACCTGATCGATCCTCAAGGGGCGATTCGCGACCGGTACGACAAGCGCTTCTGCACCGGCGGCGACCTGCGGGCGTACACGCCGGGCGACCGGTTCGTCCTGTTCGACCTGAACGGCGTCCAGTGCGCGCTGCTGATCTGTTTCGACCTCCGCTTCCCCGAGTTGTATCGGGAACTGAAGAAGCGGAACGTCCAGGCCGTGTTTCAGTCCTTCCACAACGGCTACCAGAAGAAGGCGGGCATCCACACCAAGATCATGCGTCAGACCGTCCAGGGCCACGCGGGGATCAATTACCTGTGGGTGAGCATGAACAACTCCGCCGGCCCCCACAGCCAGTGGCCCAGCGTGATGATCCAGCCGGACGGGGCGATCCTCGCCTCCCTCCGCGTCAACCGTGCGGGGATGATGGTCAACACCATCGACACCACGCGCACCTATTACGACGCCAGCGCCCCCTACCGCGACCGCGCCCTGCGCGGGATCCTGCACTCCGGAACCCTGGTGAAGGATCCGCGACAACGAAACACAAAGACGCTTTAGCGCGGAGGACAGGCCTGGTCACTTCAGTGAACCAGGGCAGTAAACGCCCCCTCACGGAATCCACCCCATCACCTATCGCACAACGGAGTACAACCAAAAGGCGATCGTTCGATGTCCAAAGACGTCCACAAAGTCTCCGGGACCCAGAAGGACCAGTGGGGGCAGGACTACCGCTTCGAGCACTGGTACGTCAGCAACCAGGTCTACTTCATCACCGCCCGATGTCGCGACAAGTTCCCAGCCTTCGCCTCGGAGGAGGCGAAGCGCGTCTTCTGGGACCGGTTCGACCATTACACTGAGGCGCACCAGTTCACTCCCTGGGTCACATCCCTTCTCGACAATCACTACCACGTCCTGGGCTACTGCAAGGAAGGGCGCCTCCTGGGACAGATGATGCGGAAGGTCCACGGCTCAGTCGCGAAGCTGGTCAATGACCTCCTGCCCGAGCGCCGCGTCCCTTTCTGGGCGGAAGCGGGGCACCAGGACTACTTCGACGGATGCATCCGCGATCACGACCAGTGCAGGCGGGCGTACATGTACACGCTGACGCAGAGCGTTCGACATGGGATCTGCGGGGATTGGACGGAATACCCTCATACCCACGTGAACGTGGACCTGGAAAGAGGCGTGCGGAGGGCGCTGGAGCTGAAGGCGTTCATGGAGGAGGTGCCTTACCGGAGGTACCAGAAGGGGTCGCGTGGGAACGGTTGAGTTCTACTGCCCTGGTTCACTGAAGTGACCAGGCCTCTTTGGGCGAGAATGGAGTTGTGGGAGCGCCTCGCGGGGGTACAATGACCGCTTCCCTTTTTGGACAGGAGCACGGGGCATGGACAAGAAGGTCAAGAAGATCGTGCTGGCGTATTCCGGCGGGCTGGACACGTCGGTGATCCTCCCGTGGCTGAAGGAACGATACCCGGGCTGCGAGGTGATCGCCTTCGCGGCCGACCTCGGGCAGGGACCCGACGAGCTGGAGGGCATCGAGGAAAAGGCCCTCGCCAGCGGGGCGAGTGAGTGCGTGGTGGCGGACCTGCGGCAGGAGTTCGCCGAGCAGTACTGCTTCCGCATGCTGGCGGCCGGGGCCGTCTACGAGGACGACTACCTGCTGGGCACCTCCATCGCCCGCCCGCTGATCGCCAAGGCGCAGGTGGACTGCGCGATCCGGGAAAAGGCCGACGCCGTCGCCCACGGCGCCACCGGCAAGGGCAACGACCAGGTGCGGTTCGAGCTGACCTACATGGCGCTGGCGCCGAAGCTGACGATCATCGCCCCCTGGAAGGACCCCGCCTTCGAGCTGACCAGCCGGGAGGCGGCCATCGAATACGCCAAGCAGCACAAGATCCCCATCGCCCAGTCCAGGAAGAAGATCTACTCGCGGGACCGGAACCTCTGGCACATCAGCCACGAGGGCGCCGACCTGGAGGACCCCGCCAACGAGCCCCGGGACGACCTGTGGGTGATGTCCGTGCCGCTGTCGAAGGCCCCCGCCAAGCCCGCCTGCGTGCAGGTGGACTTCCAGGCGGGGCGGCCCGTGGCGCTGGACGGGGTGCGCCTCCCCGGTCACGACCTGATCGCCCGGCTCAACGAGATCGGCGGCAAGCACGCGGTGGGCCAGACGGACCTGGTCGAGAACCGGCTGGTGGGCATCAAGAGCCGGGGCTGCTACGAGACGCCCGGCGGGACGATCCTGTACCGGGCGCACCGGGCGCTGGAGTCGATCACCCTCGACCGCGACACCGCCCACTACAAGCAGCAGGTGGCCTTGAAATACGCGGAGATGGTCTACTACGGCCAGTGGTTCCACCCGCTGCGGGAGGCCCTGGACGCCTTCATCGCCCGGACGCAGAAGAACGTCACCGGCTCGGTGCGGATCAAGTGCCACAAGGGCCAAGCCATCCTGGCCGGCGTGAGGAGCCCCAAGAGCCTCTACTCGACCGCCCTGGCCAGCTTCACCATGGGCGCCGAATACACCCCGACCGACGCGACCGGATTCATCCGGCTGTTCGGCCTCCAGATGCGGGGGCGGGGGAGGAAATGATCCCGGTCAGCAGGGATGCAGAGGATCGAGGCGGGGGGAGAAGAAGAAGAAGCGATGGCAGGGATGCAGGGGATGAGGAAGATAGTAGAAGAAGAAGCAGCAGCAGAAGAAGAAGAAGAGGAAAAAGAAACGGCGGATGCAGGAGATGCGGACTGGGGGTGCGGTTGCGGAGCCGCCAGTCAATCGTCAATCGACATTCGTCAATCGCCAATGCTGTGGGGGCGGGATCTGCGGAACACCGGAGTCAGGATAACGGAATCCCGATATCCGCCACCACCACCCTCCCCGTGTACTCCGCCGCTCCCGGCTCGTCGAACCCGATCTTTCGGGCGTGGAAGGTGACGGTCAGGTCCGCCTTGACCGCCGCCCCGGGCGCCTCGCCGGTGTCGCAGTCCAGGCCGGTGGGGATGTCCACCGCCACGACGGGCCTGCCCGCGGCGTTGATCTGCTCGACCACGGTCGCCTGGTGGCCGCGGAGCGGCCCGACAATCCCCGTCCCGCCGACGGCGTCCACGATCAGGTCGAACTCCCGCAGGTTCGGGGCGAGATGGCGCACGCCGTCTTCCGCCACCTGCATAACCTGGACGCCCACGTGAGACAGAATCTCGTAATTGAGGGCCGCATCCCCACGGAGGCTCTTCCAGTCCGAGACGAGCAGAACCGTGCAGGGCACCCCGCGCAGCCTCAGGTGGCGGGCGATGACGAACCCGTCCCCCCCGTTGTTGCCCCTGCCGGCGACCACGACCACCGTCCTGGCGTTCAACTCGGCGAGGAACTTCTGGATCACGTCGGCAGCGCCGCGCCCGGCGTTTTCCATCAGCACCACCCCGGGCACGCCCCACTCGTCGATGGCCCGGCGGTCCGCCTCACGGACCTGCCGTCGGGAGAGC
>DASRZG010000063.1:0-4745 GCA_035686585.1 Phycisphaerae bacterium | reverse complement strand
CGAGACCGAGGGGCTCGACTTCGGCAAGGCTTTTCCCGAACCCGAGGGGATGAAGGCCTACCGCCAGTGGCGGCGGGAGATGGAGGGCCAGGGCCCGGGGACGTAGACCGCGTGGCACGGCCATCCCCGGCAGGGGCCCTTCGGGCTTGGCCGTGTGGGTGACCACGCCGTGTCCGTAGCGGCAAGCCCGAAGGGCCCTTGGACGGGGAGGCCCGTACCCCGTTCGTGGCGCGCCCACGGCCGGAAGCGGATCCTCCAATCGTTGCTCTTGGCCGAACGCCCGTGTAGCATTCCGCGGATGCGATCCGCCGGGCTGACAGTGCGATCCACCAACGAGCCAGGGGAGAGGAGATGAGCGCGCCCCAAGCGGGGTCGGGACGAGGGTCCGCATCGCGCGCATCCTGGAAGGGGGCCCTCCGCGGCAACGTGCTCATGATGGGCCTGGTGAGCCTGTTCACCGATTTCTCCAGCGAGATGATCTATCCGCTGCTGCCCGTCTTTCTCGGGGGGCTGGTCCCGCTTGGACAGGTGGGCAGCTACGTCGGTCTGCTGGAAGGCGTCGCCGAGGCGACCGCCTCGCTGCTCAAGCTCGTCTCCGGGCGACTGAGCGACAAGTTGGGCAAGCGAAAGGCCCTGGTCGTCCTGGGATACGGGCTGTCCACCGTGGCCCGGCCGGTCATGGCCGCGGCGGCCGTGGGATGGCACGTGGTCGCGCTGCGGTTTGCCGATCGCGTCGGCAAAGGCGTCCGGACCAGTCCCCGCGACGCGCTGATTGGCGATTCGGTCGGCCCCGAGGCCCGGGGGCTGGCGTTCGGGTTTCACCGCGCGATGGACCACGCCGGGGCCATCCTCGGTCCGGTCGTATCCGTGGTGATCCTGTACTTCTTCCTCGGGCGGGCGCTGTGGCACGGCAGTGCGGCGGCCGGGCCCGCCGAGATGTCCGCCCTGCGCTGGCTGTTCCTGATCGCGCTGATTCCGGGCCTGGCGGCCGTGGCGGTGCTGATCGGCAAGGTCCGGGAGATCGTCCCGCCCCCCGCCGCGGCGTCAGCAGGGCCCGGTGCAGTCCCTGACGGATCGCGGCCCCGCCTGCCGCGGAAGTTCTACGCCTTCGTGGCCGTCGTCACCCTCTTCGCGCTGGGCAACAGCAGCGACCTGTTTATCGTGCTGCTGGGGGTGAGGTGGTTCGGCCTGGGGCTCATGGAGGTGATCGGGCTGTGGGTGCTGCTGCACGTCTCGAAGATCATCTTCAGCATTCCGGGCGGCGTCCTGTCGGACAAGCTGGGCCGCCGGCCGATCATCGTCACCGGCTGGGCCGTCTACGCCCTGGTCTACCTCGGGTTCGCCGCGGCGGGGGCGACGTGGCAGTTCTGGGGCCTCGTCGGGGCCTACGGGTTCTACTACGGCATGACCGAAGGGGCGGAGAAGGCACTCGTCGCCGACTTCGTTCCGAGCCGCTTCCGCGGCACGGCGTATGGGGTCTACCACAGCGCGGTCGGTCTGGCGGCGCTGCCGGCAAGCCTGCTGTTCGGTGCGATCCTGGACCTCTACGGGCGCGGCGTGGCCTTTGGGATCGGGGCCGCCCTGGCCGGGCTCGCCGCTCTCGGCCTCATCGTCCTGCTGTCAACGTCCGGCAGGACGCGGGACGATCAGCTCCCCGGTTGAACCTCGCACGGCCGGGAGGAGCTCATGCCCCCGGCGGGCAAGTCCCTTGCAGCGATTCGGGCAGCGTTTCGACGAACGCGCGGATCTCGTCCCGCACACGCCGGAAGACCGCCAGCGCTTCGGCTTCGGTGGCGGCGGTGCGCTCCAAGGCCGCCGGGTCGTCGAACCCCGCGTGGACGACCTTCGTCCCGCCCGGAAAGACGGGGCAGTGTTCGGAAGCGTGCCCGCACAGGGTCACCACGTAGTCGAAATCGACGTCCTTCAGCTCCTCCCGGTGCTTGCTGCGCTGCCGGGAGATATCGACGCCCGCTTCGGCCATGACCTTCACGGCCTTCGGGTGGATCTCGTGCGGTTCGATGCCCGCCGAGCAGGCGCGGACGACGTCCCGTTTGAGGGCGCGGGCAAACCCCTCGGCCATCTGGGACCGGCAGGAATTGCCCGTGCACAGGAACAGAATGTTCAGTCTTCCGCCGGAGGGCATGACGAACCGTCCTCCAGAGGCTACCCGCCCGACAGCCCGGGGACCCCCAGCATGCGGCTGGCCAATCCCAGTGCGAGATCGAACACGTATCCCAACGGATCCGGGGCGGGCAGGTTCGTGAGCATCCGAACGAGGCGGGGGCCGACGATCAGCGCGATCAGCAGGATCCGCCCGTATTGGAGCTGCCACCGCATGAACCCGACCTGCGTTCGGTCGGGGAGGATCTCCCGGACGACGTGGTGTCCGTCGAGGGGAAACAGGGGGACTAGGTTGAACACGCACAGACACACGTTGACCAGGAGCGTGATCAGGAGGATGGTGAAGATGGAAGCCGTCACGTCCGTCACGGGAACGATCCCGAGCCGCAGCAGCAGGCGGATCAGCAGGCCGCTGAGGATCGCTAACCCGAGATTGCTCAACGGCCCGGCCAGGGAGACCATGATATCGCCGAGGCGGCGGGGCTCGAGGTTGAGCGGATTGACCGGGACCGGCTTGGCCCATCCGAACATGTGGGTGACCAGCAGGACCAGCGTCCCGATCGGGTCGAGGTGGGCAAGCGGGTTGAGCGTGACGCGGCCCATCGCCTTGGCGGTCGGGTCCCCGAACGCCAGCGCCGTTCGCGCGTGGGCGAATTCGTGGACCGTCAGGCTCAGCAGCAGCGGGGGAGCCAGCATCGCCGTCGTCACCAGCCAGTCTGCGTCGAAGATGCCCATGGCGGTTCCATTACACCGGCCTGCGGGCGCGGGGACAAGCATCATCCACGGACGGGGAGGCGGCGTTTGCCTTGACGGGGGACATTTCCGTGGCGGATAATGCCCGCCGTACGCCGTTGGTGCGCCTGCCCGAGACCTCTTGCTGTGCGGGCGCAACGGTGCGGGAAAGGTAGGATTGCGGCGTGAGCAGAGCCGGAATGGATCTGTCGCTGGCGAGAAAGGTCCTCCAGACCGAGGGCGGATCGATCCTGGCGATGGGGGACCGCGTCGGGGACGATTTCGCCCGCGCGGCCGCCGCCATCCACGACTGCCGCGGCAAGGTGGTCCTGACCGGGATCGGCAAGGCGGGGATCATCGCCCAGAAGATCTCGGCCACGCTGGCGTCCACCGGCACGTTGAGCATCTTCCTGCATCCGGTCGAGGCGCTGCACGGGGACATCGGGCGCCTGCGGCGGGGGGACGTTGCCGTCGTCCTGTCCCACAGCGGCGAAACGGAAGAGATCATCCGCCTGATGGATCACCTGAAGGGTCTGGGCGCCACGCTCATCGCCGTCACCGGGGCGGCCGACTCCTCCCTCGGGCGGTACGCGGACATCACCCTCTGCTACGGGCAGGTGGAGGAGGCGTGCCCGCTGGGACTGGCCCCGACGGTCTCCACCACGTGCATGCTCGCCCTGGGAGATGCCTTGGCGCTGACCGTCATGCAGATGCGGAGCTTCCAGCCGGATGATTTTGCCGCCTATCACCCCGCCGGGGCGCTGGGGCGCAGGCTGCTCAAGGTCGAGCAGGCGATGACGTTCCGGGAGGGCGAGCGGCTCAGCGTCAGCCGCGATTCGCTCACGCTCCGACAGGCCTTGCAGGACGCCGAGGAGGTCCCCCGGCGCACCGGGGCGATGCTGCTGGTGGACGGCGACGGGCGCCTGAGCGGGATCCTCACCGACGCCGACCTCCGCCGGCTGCTGGTCAAGCACGGCGCGGAGAACCTCTTCGACCGGCCGGTATGCGAGCTCATGACCCAGGACCCCAGGCACATTCACCTCGGCGATCTGGCCAGCGAGGCACTGGCCATCTTCAGCGAGCATCGGATCGACGAACTTCCCGTCCTGGACGCCGAGCACAGGCCCGTGGGGGTCATCGACGTCCAGGACCTGGTCGGAATAAAGACGGTCACGGATGACAGCAGCGGATAACAAGACGGACGACGAGTTGTACGCCAGGATCCGCCTGCTCGTCCTGGACGTGGACGGCGTCCTGACCGACGGCAGGATCGTCCTGACGGGCGGCGGCGAGGAGATCAAGGCCTTCCACGTTCGGGACGGGTCGGGGATGAAATACTGGAAGCGCGCCGGCGGCAAGCTGGCCGTCATCTCCGGGCGCGGCTCCCCGGCGATCGTCCACCGCGCCAGGGAACTCGACGTGGATGCGGTGCGTCTAAACGCCAAAGACAAGCTTCCCGCCTACGAGGAGATCCTCGTCGAGTTGGGGACGGCGCCGGACGCCGCGGCCGTCGTGGGCGACGACCTGCCGGACCTGCCGCTGCTGCTGCGGTGCGGCCTGCCCGTGGCGGTGGCGGACGCCGTGGAAGAGGTTCGCCGGATTGCCGCCTACGTCACGCGGGCCCGCGGCGGCTGTGGGGCGGTCCGGGAAGTCATCGAGCGGATACTCAAGCGGGCCGGAAAGTGGGACAGCATCATGGAGCGATACCTGCCCGCAGGGGGGGGGATGGACTCATGAGACGGAAGGTTCTCCTGCTGGTCGGGACGTTCCTCACGCTGCTGGCGGCGTACCTCGTCTATCAATTCACCACGGCGGGCATGCCGTGGCAGGACCCGGAGCGGCCAGTTTTGCAGGCCGGGGATGAGCCCGGCCCACCCGCGAGAACGGCGGCG
>DASRZG010000062.1:0-12297 GCA_035686585.1 Phycisphaerae bacterium | reverse complement strand
CACGATCAGCACCCCTTCCAGCGGCACGGTGACGATCGCCGACAATGACGTTCCCACGGTGACGCTGTCGGCCACGGATCCCAATGCGGCCGAGGAAGCTCAGGACACCGGCACCTTCACCGTCACCCGCGACAACAACGTCGGCAACCTGGTGGTGAATTACTCGGTAACGGGCACGGCCGCCGCGGCGGACTACGAGGAGACGCTGAACGGTTCGGTGACGATTTTGGACGGCCAACTGTCCGTGGACATCACCATCACGCCGGTGGACGACACCGAGGTCGAAGCCGACGAGACGGTCATCCTGACGCTGACGGCGGATCCGGCCTACACGATCGGCACCCCTTCCAGCGGCACGGTGACGATCGCCGATAACGACACGGCCGGGCCGGAGGAGTTGTTCTTCGACGACTTCGAGAGCGGCAATTTCACGGCCGGTGGTTGGTC
The DNA here is from genome assembly GCA_035686585.1 of Phycisphaerae bacterium. Lineage (GTDB taxonomy): Bacteria > Planctomycetota > Phycisphaerae > SM23-33 > SM23-33 > DASRZG01. The sequence goes on along the minus strand of DASRZG010000062.1, from coordinate 11,850 downwards.
GACCAGCGGCTCGGCCAGCGTCACCGGACGGGCGGCGTACAATGGCAGCTACGGCGCCCACCTCGCCGGGGTCGCCTCCATCACCAAGGCCGTCAGCACGGACGGGTACACGGACATCCACGTCAAGTGCTACTGGAGGACCAAGGCCCTCGACGCGGGTGAGTACCTGTACTGTGAGTGGTCCGACGACGGTGGCCAGACGTGGTATGAGTTGGGCAAGACCCAGGCCACCTCGTGGGCTCAGGTGGACTTCACCTGCCCAGCCGGTGCGGCGGACAACCAGGACTTCCAGGTCCGCTTCCGCACGAACGCCGACAAGGACAACGAGTACGGCGAGGTCGATGACGTGGAGATCACCGGCACGTCACAGTAATGTCGGGCGCCGGTTGAGGCGCCCGTCGCCGGACCGATCCGGTTCCGGGGACACCTCGTTCACTTGGCCTTGACGGTCAGGTGGCGAGGTGTCCCCGGAATGACAGCGCGTGCCTTGCGGGGCATGACCTGAAGCCGCGGCACTACTGCACCTTCGCCCTCGCCAGATAGATGCTCGTCCGGCCCTCGTGGCTGGAGTAGTAGCTCATCCAGAGCAGCCCGTCGTGCCAGAGCAGGCCGGGGTAGCTCGTGTCGCCGCCACTGGGGAGCTTCAGAAGGCGGGTCAGCGCACCGGCCTCGACGTCCAAGGCGCACAGGGCCGTGTGGCTGCCGCCGTCGTGCATCCGCCCGGCCGCGATCCAACCGCGCGGGGTCTTCAGCAGGTTCGGCCCGCCGAAGCTGTTGGTGTGATTGCCCAGCTCCCGGGCGGTCCATTCCTTGAAGGGCGACTCGGCCGCAGCCAGCAGGGCGGGGGCGGACTCTCGGCGGACGAGGGCGACGCAGCGGTCGCCGTCGAACCGCAGCGCCACCTCGTTGGGAGCCTCCCCGGCGAGCCAGTCGTCGACGTGCGTGGTCCAGGTCAGGCCGTCGTCGCTTCTCAGCAGCCGGGCGCGGTACTTCTCGCCGGCCTTGCCGTACGCCACGCCGTAGGCCGTGCCCTTGTGCCAGCTCGCCTGCCACAGCCACCAGCCGGGCTCGGTGACGAGCCGGGGTGTCGAAAAGTCCTTCCCGTCGGCGGAGAGGCTGACGAACGAGGCCGTGGGGACCTGCCGGCCGTCCTCTTTCCTCGCGGCCGCCCCGCCGAGGAGCATGAGTCGGCCGGCCGGCGTGACGGACAGGTGGGCGTCGCGGAGGTCCTGGCCGGGGAGGCTGATCAGTCCGGCCGACTCCCACTTGGCCCCGTCCGCGGAGGTGAGCACGCGGATTCGCCCGTCGGTGGAGACATGCCCCCGCCCCTCGCGGAAGGCGCACCAGAACCGGCCCTTCCAGTGGATAAGATCGGTAAAGGCGTTGTGCGGGGCCTCGGCCCAGATCTTCCGCGATTCAATCAGGGTTGCCTTCATGGGCTCATCCTTCTCCGCGCCCCCCGCCAGCAGAGCGCCGCACACGGCGGCGGAGACACCCGCGGCCACGACAAGAAAGCGGAGGGCATGCCGCGAGGTCGCCCCGGTCGATCTGATTGCATCATGTTCCGGCGGTCCTCTCATTTCATCTCCCGGCCCGGCAGCGGCGTTGAGGGTAGCACGTTCCGGGACGATTTGGGACAGGCTGTTCATGGCGGGTGGAATTGGGTGCCATCCCGATTGATCGGGACACTCGTTGTTGTTTGCCACCACCTTCAGGTGGTGGTATCGAGGCACACCCGGCCCTCGAGCCCGCTTCAGCGGGGCTTCTCGATCAGGGCCTTCAGGCGTGCGGGCGCACGCCAGCAAACCACCACCTGAAGGTGGTGGCAAACAAGAGCAAGTGGCTTCCCCAACGGGGGGGGTCTGGACGACCTTTCCGCCTGGGAAGCGGGGGTGGGGCGCAAGGGAGCGGTGTGGGTCAGGGAACTTAGCCCCCGGCCACAAGGGCCGGGGGCGAAATAGAGACAGAACGACGGGAAGGCGGGCGGGGGACCTTGCCCCCACGGTGGCGGTATGACTATGCTGTGCCATGCGGACCGGTGAGCGGTCCGGGGCCGTCCAGGGAAGCGAAGTCGCGATGATACGAATCCGCCGGGTTTACAGCACCGCCCTGCCGGCCGACCGGGACCGGGTGGAGCAGGTCAAGGACATCTTCCGGGCGAGCTTCCCGTACCTGCCGGGCGGGGAAGAGGCGATCCCTCGCATGCTCGACCACCCGTTCCGCTACGGGTACCGGGCGCTGCTGCTTATCTGCGAGGACGGCCGCCGGCGGATCACCGGCTTCGCGGTCGTCCTGCACTTCCCGGAGATCAACAGCTCGTTCCTGGACTTCCTGGCCGTCGCCCCGCGGATCCAGGGCGGCGGGCTGGGCGGTGCGCTGTATGAGGCCGCCCGCGACGCGGTCCGCCAACTCGGCTCGCGCGGGTTGTACCTGGAGGCCCTGTCCGACAACCCCGCCCACGTCCCCGATGCCGCCGCGCTGAGCCAGAACCGCAGCCGCCTGCAGTTCTACGAACGATACGGCGTGTACCCGATCATCAACACGCTTTACGACCATCCGACCGCGCGGCTGCGGGCGGGGTTCCTCCTGTTCGACGGGCTGGGCCGGACGGAGCCCCTCGGGCGGGACGAGGCCCGCGCCGCCGTCCGGCTCATCATCAAGCGAAAGCACGGCCTGGAGGTGAGCGGCGACTACATCGAGCGTGTGGCCGAATCCTTCCGCGACGACCCGCTGCGGTTCCGTTCCCCGCGATATGTCCGGCGCAGGCCGCCCGTTCAGGAGGTCCTGCCCAGCCGACTCGAAAAGACCTTCGCGCTGGTGGTGGTGAAGGAGCACGAGGTGCACCTGGTCCACCAGCGCGGATACGTCGAACGGCCCGCGCGGATCGGGGCGGTCCTGGAGGGGCTGGGGCCTCTCGGACTGTTCTCGGAGGTGGCGCCGCGACGGTTCGGGGAGGGGCCGATCCGCGCCGTCCACGACGCCGATTTCATGAACTACCTCAAGGCCGTCTGCCGGAAGCTGGAGCCGGACCGCCCGGTCTACCCCTACGTCTTTCCCATACGCCGGCCGGAGCGGAAGCCCAGGGACCTCTCCGTCCGGGCGGGATATTACTGCGTGGACACGTTCACCCCGCTGGACCGCAACGCCTACCAGGCCGCCCGCGGCGCGGTGGACACGGCCCTGACGGCGGCCGAGGAGGTCCTGGCCGGCAGGCGGGTGACGTATGCCCTCTGCCGCCCGCCGGGGCATCACGCCGGCCGGCGGACGTTCGGCGGGTTCTGCTACTTCAACAACGCCGCCATCGCCGCCCACCGTCTCAGCCGGGTGAGCAAGGTGGCCGTGCTCGACATCGACTACCACCACGGCAACGGCACGCAAGACATCTTTTACCAGCGGGACGACGTGCTGACGGTCTCGATCCACGGCCACCCCGGCATCGCCTACCCGCATTTCAGCGGTTTCGCCGACGAGACGGGCGAGGGGCGGGGGCGCGGGTTCAACCGCAACTTCCCCCTCCCGGCCGGCGTGGACGGGCGGACGTACCTGGCCGCCTTCGGGAAGGCGGTCGAGCGGATCGACCGGTTCAAGCCGGCCATGCTGGTGGTGTCGCTGGGGTTTGACATGCTCCGAGGCGACCCGACGGGCTCGTTCCGCGTGCCCATCGGGACCATGACCCCCATCGGCCGGCGACTGAGCGCCCTGGGCCTGCCGCTGCTGGTCGTCCAGGAAGGCGGCTACAGCCTCCGCAACCTCCGCCGCGGCGGGCCCGCCCTGTTCCTGGGCATGGCCGCGGCCATCACCGAGAAGCTGGGGTGAGCCAATCGTCCGCCGGAGCGCCCCTGTTCTCAGGCTGGGGGCGTCACTTGCCGCCGAGGCACATAACCGTCCCGTCCATCAGGGCGAGGAAGGCCTTGCCGTTGGCGGCGGCCAGGCCGTCGAGGACGGGCGGGGCGGGGAGCTTCCGCGTGGCGGCCTTGACGCCGTCGGCGGCCGACAGGAGCCACACCTCGCCGCCTGGCTCCGGTGCGGGGACGGACAGGGCCGCCAGCGCCGCCTCGCCGGCCAGGGCCAACGCCTCGATCTGGGCGCCCTCGGGCAGCGGGACCTTCCAGCCCCGCCCGCCGCTGGCGGCGACGTAGTGCGTGCGCGTCTTGGCCTGCTTGTCGTCGATCCGCAGCGGCCGGAGGGTCCGCCCAGGGAGATACGAGATCGGCGGGTGCTGCGTGGATTGGTTCTGCGAGGCGTATTGCGAGCGCATCCACCCGAAATGCACGCCAAAGGACCAGTCGTCGACGTCGCGCCCGGTGGCGGCGTCGAACCTGCCTCGAATGTGGCCTGCGATAGCGACGCTCTTGCCGTCGCTGCACAGCACGTCGGCCGGGCCGTAGTAGGTGTCCTTGTGCCCCCGCAGGTTCCAGGCCCCGACGGGCCCGTCGTCCGGCTTGACGCGCCGGCCCGCCCACAGGCTCTTGCCCGTGGCGGCGTCCACGGCATGGACGTACAGCCCGCCGTCGGCCTCGGTGGTCCTGCCGACGACGACGCAGGCGGCCTCGCCCACCACCAGCACGCCCCCCACCACCGGCCAGGCCGACTCCACCTGCCCGTAGGCGACGATCCGCCGCTGGGCGGGGGCGGCACGGAAGCGCCACACCCGACGCCCGTCGTCCGCCCGGAGGGCGTACACCCACCCGTCGTGGCAGCCCACCAGGCACAGGCCGCGGTGGATCGTCGGGGGCGCGTCCAGCCGCCCGGGGGCGAGGAAACGCCAGAGCACCTGACCGGTCTTCTCATTCATCGCCACCACCTGCCCGGCGTGGGTCAGGGCCACGAAGACCTTGCCATCGGCCACGACGGGCTGGGACAGCGGATCGCCGCTGGCGACGTTGAGCAGCCAGTCGTGCCGCAACACCGTGCCGGCGGAGGCGCCCTGAGCCGCGGCGCCATCCCCGGCCGCCAGGAGCTTTCGCGACCACACCACTTCCAGCGCGCCGGGGCCGGGGCCCGCGCCGGCGGCGCTGCGCCGCCCGTCGTGCCGATAGGTCGGCCAGTCGCCGGCGCCGCCCGCCGGGGCCTGCTTCGGCGCCTCGGCCGGTCCCGTCTCCAGGCGCCCGGTGTCGTCAACGGCCACGGCCCCATCGATCGTCTTGCCGTCGGAGTCGAAGGCGGTGACGCCCGAGATGGCCGGCCGGACGCAGTTGCACATGGGGCTGTCGGTGTATAGCCCGTAGAACATGCCGTTGCCGAGTCCGAAGCCGCTCTGGCAGGCCCCGCGGGTGGCCTCGAAGCGGGTGATGCTGCCCTCCTTCCAGTCGGTGAAGTACAGCGGGCGAATGCCGATCTGGAACCGATCCGTGACGAAACGCGGGTGACAGGCGAAGGACAGCATCACCGGCGCCAGGAACGAGCGGGCCACCTTGCCGGTGTCGGGGTCGAGGCCCTCCCACTTGTACGACACGCCGCCCTTGGGATTGTGGAAGCCGTCGTTCTTGCGCGCCGCGCGGTCGTCGTAGCCCTGGACCCACACCAGCCCGCCGGCGAAGTACACCTCCGGGTATCTCCCCTCCGGGCGGTCGCAGACGTGGGACCAGGCCGGCGAGCCGTCCTCCGCGGCCAAGGCGGTGTACTGGAGACCGTAGTTGACGTTTGTCCCCTTGGTGCTGGAGCACAACAGCAGCTTGTCGCGGAAGGCGAAGGCGACTTGTCCGCCCCGCGCCTGCCACTTGAGCTCGCCCGTGGCCAAGTCCAGGCACGCCGGCCCGGACGATCCGCCGCAGAAGGCCCTGCCGCCGGCGACCACGACGGCCCGGCCCGCGCCGGCGGGGCTGGACCACTTCTCCTTGCCCGTGCGGGCTTCGAAGGCCCGCAGGGCCTTGGCGTCGGCGCACAGCAGCAGCCCGTCGGCCAACACCAGGCTGGCGCAGCGGTCCGGCTTGCCGTACGTCCGCACCGGCCCGCCCGTCGCGCCGTCCAGCGCCGCCAGCTCCCCCTCACGCAGCAAATACACCTCCGTGTCCGAGGCCAGCACGAACCTGGGGTCCAGGCCCGGAACCTGGAGGGTCCAGAGCATGACACCGTTGAAGGCGTCGCGCGCGACCAGCTCCGAGCCGGACTTGGAGAAGGGCCCCCCCTTGCCCATGACGTAGTAGTTCCTCCCGCCGGCCGACCGCATCCCGATCGCCGACCCCGAGCCCGGAACGTCCGCCGGGCGCTGCCGGCCCCACTGCTGCCCCATGATCCAGCGGATCCGGTTGGGGCGGTCGATCAACAGGTCGTGGGATACGGGATTGCCGTCGGGTCCGTGACGCGGGTGCGTCCAGTCGTCCATCTCGGAGGGGCGCGGCTTCGTGACCAGCAGCCAGAGGCGAGACTTCTGCTCGAATCGGACGTCCTCGACCCCCGCCTGGACCATCTGCCCCTCGACCTGCCGGCGGGCCTCCGCCGACACGCCCAGGCAGGCCGTGCCACCCGGGCACAGCACACGCAGGATCTCCGCGGGCTTCAGACCCTTGGCCAGCAGCCCCGGCAGATCCTCGGCCACCAAAAGGTTGACCAGGTTGTCGGCGTAAGGCAGCCGGGCGGAAGGCGTCGTCTCGACGCAGGCCACGCCCGCCATGCCGGCATCGGCCAGGGACTTTCGCGTCGCGGCCGCGGCCTGCGGGTCGGCCGACAGGCCGTGGGCCAGGAAGCGCCCCGTGCCCGCGACGGCCGCCAGCAGCCGCCCGTCGGAGCAATCCAGTTGGACGCACAAACCGGCCTTGGCGCCGGACAGTTCCATGACGTCCCGGGCCGCCCGGTCGGGCTCCGCGGCCCCGGCCAGGGCCGTCGCGCACAGCAGGATACACGGCAGGACCCGTTTGGCGTTCATCGGCAACTCTCCCTATCAGAGCGACGCGACCGCGCCATGCGTCGCCGGCGGCGGGCCGCCAGACTCATAGGCCCTATGCGACCCATAGGACCTGTTCCAGCGACGCTCCGTGGGCGAGCTGTCCTTCACTCCACGCGGATGAGGGCGTGGATGGGCTGGCCGGGGAGCTTGTCCCGGCCGCGGAGGAAGCACAGTTCGATCACGAAGGCCACGCCGACGATCTCGGCCCCCAGGCGGGTGACCAGTTCGCAGGCGGCGGCCATGGTCCCGCCGGTGGCGAGCAGGTCGTCGATCAGCAGGACCTTGTCGCCGGCGGAGATGGCGTCTTCGTGGATCTCGATGGCGTCGGTGCCGTATTCCAGCGAGTACTCCTGCCGGACGGTGATGTAGGGCAGCTTGCCCTGCTTGCGGAGGGGGACGAACCCGGCGCCCAGCTCGCGTGCGACGGCGGCGCCGAAGATGAACCCGCGCGACTCGATGCCCGCTACCAGCTTGACGCCCTTGTGGCGGTACGGCTCGGCCAGGCGGCGGACGGCTTCGTCGAGGGCGGCGGGGTCCGCCAGCAGCGGGGTGATGTCCTTGAAGAGGATGCCTTCCTTGGGGAAGTCCGGCACGTCGCGAATGAACGCTTCCAGGTCCATAGGGGTCCTCGCTACAGGGTCGGTGGACAAGGGCGCAGTGTAGCGAGACGGGAGGCGGATGAAAAGCCCCGGGTCACACCCCTGGGTCACTGAAGTGACCAGGCCGCGGAGGGAATCGTCATTCGACCGTCGTCAATGCAGAAAGGAGGCCCGGGTCCCCTCCGGTCCGGGCCTCCCATGGAGAATCGGCAATCGCCAATCGTCATTCGTCGATCACAGCTCGTCTTGGAGCAGTTCCTGGAGCTTGGTCAGGGACTGCTTTTCGAGCTGGCGGACTCGTTCGCGGGTCAGGCCGACCATCTTGCCGACCTGCTTGAGGGTCCGCGGCGGGCCGTCCCAGCCGTCCAGGCCGAAGCGGAAGATGAGGATCTTCTGCTCTCGTTCGGGGAGCTGGTCGAGCAGCTTGCGGACGATGGCGGCGTTTCCGGCGTCCTCGAAGAAATCCGACGGGCTGACCTGCTCGCCCGGGAGCATCTCGGCGAGGGCCTGTGCCTCGTCGCTGGCCATCTGGGTAGGGGCGTTGACCGCCATCATGCCCTGCTGGACCATGGCGGCTTTCTTGGCGGAGATCTTGAGCTTCCTGGCGATCTCCTCGACGGTGGGCGGGCATCCGAGCTTCTTTTCCAGGTCGCGGGCGGCCCGGCGCCACTTGGTGACCTGCTGGGCCATGTAGGCGGGGATGGCGACGGGCTGGACGCCGTTGATCAGCGACCGCTTGATCGCCTGCTTGATCCACCAGACGGCATAGGTGCTGAACCGCACGCCGGCGTCGGGGTTGAACTCCTCGACCGCACGAAGCAGCCCGAGGTTGCCCTCGGCCACCAGGTCGCTGAGGCTCATGCCGCGATTGGAGAACTTCTTGGCGATGGTCACCACCAGCCGGAGGTTCGCCTGGATCATCCGCTCCCGCGCCTCCGGGTCCCCGTGCTCCCGCACCCGGCGGGAGAGCTGCTTTTCCTCGTTGGCCGTCAACAGGTCGGTGTCGGTTATGTGGTCGAGATACCAACCCAGGTTTGCCGTTTGGGCCATGACTGCCCTCCGTTGCTGCGATTCCTCGCCCCGCCCGAAAGCCCCGGGCGGTCCATACGCTACGTCGTCAAGCCCGCACGGCGACTTGACTAGGGAATGAGGGGGGCAGGCGCCCGGGAAGGGATGGAGGCGGCGGGGATTACGTGAATCGCACAGGTTACAGAGCTGGGCCGCCAGGCGGAGGAATGCAAACGGAGACGGCCCGCCGGTTCGGCGGGCCGTCTCCGGTGCGTAGTCTGGCAGCGCCCGTTATGTATCCCGTTCTTCTTCGGTCGGTTCGGGCGATTCGGATGAATCGTTTTCCTCCGGGGCGCCGGATTTCTCGTCAGCCGGGCCGCCCTCGCCCAGGGCCTCCAGGGCGATCTCATCGGCGGTCTTCTGATCGACCTTCTTGGCCGTGCGCTGGGGCGGGGCCTCTTCCTCGGCCTGGGGCTCTTCCGGGCGGGTGGCGGGGATGAACCGCTCGTCGCCCAGCCCCAGCAGCCCGCTGTCGGCGTCCAGGCCGCCGCGGCGGCGGACCGGCTCGACGGGGGTCTCGCCGGGCACGCCGTCCTCGGCCGCCCACTGGGCGCGCTTCAGCGACAGGCCGATCTTGCGTTCCTCGGAATCGACGCGGAGGATCTTGACCTCGATCTCCTCGCCGACCTTGACCACGTCCTCGGGGTTATCGACCTTGTGGTCGGCGAGCTCGGAGATGTGCAGCAGGCCTTCGAGGCCCTCCTCCAGCTCGACGAAGACGCCGAAGTTGGTGACCTTGGTGACCTTGCCGCGGACGATCTGCCCGGCGATGTAGTGCTGGGGGATCTGCCGCAGCCAGGGGTCCTCGGTGAGCTGGCGCAGGCCCAGGGCGACGCGGGTCTTCTCCTCGTCGACTTCCAGGACGACGCAACGGAGTTCCTGGCCTTTCTTGAGCATCTCGGAGGGGTGGGCGACCTTCCGCGTCCACGAAAGGTCGGACACGTGCAGCAGCCCGTCGATGCCTTCCTCGATCTCCACGAACGCGCCGTAGTTGGTCAGGTTGCGGATCTTGCCGCTGACCACCGTCCCCGGAGGGTACTTCTCCTTCACCAGCGTCCAGGGGTTCACCTCGGTCTGCTTCATGCCCAGGGAGATCTCCTGCTTCTTCTTGTCGATCTCCAGCACCACCACGTCCACCTCGTCGCCGACGCTGACGACCTCCGAGGGGTGGTTGATCCGCTTGGTCCAGGACATCTCCGAGATGTGCACCAGGCCCTCGATGCCCTCTTCCAGCTTCACGAACACGCCGTAGGGGACGATGTTCACGGCCGTGCCGCGAACGCGGGAGTTCACCGGGTACCGATCCTCGATGTTCTCCCACGGCGAGGGGGTCCTCTGCTTCAGGCCCAGGGCGATCTTCTCCTTCTCCCGGTCGACGTTGAGGATCACGACCTCGAGGGTCTCGTCGATCCGGACCATCTCGGAGGGATGCCCGATCCGGCCCCAGCTCATGTCGGTGATGTGCAGCAGCCCGTCGATGCCGCCGAGGTCCACGAACACGCCGAAGTCGGCGATGTTCTTGACCACGCCCTTGCGGATCTGGCCCGGCTCGACCTCGACCAGGACCTTCTCCTTGGCGGCCTTGCGCTGCTCCTCGATCAGCTTGCGGCGCGAGACGACGATATTGCGGGTGTCCTTGTCGATCTTGAGGATCTTCGCTTCGATCTGCCGGCCGACGTACTCGCCCACGTCCGGCGGGCGGCGCACGTCCACCTGGCTGGCGGGCAGGAACACCGGCACGCCGATGTCCACCAGCAGCCCGCCCTTGATCTTCCGCGAAACCGTCCCGGTGACCACGTCGCCCTCGGCCTTGGTGGCGATGATGTCTTCCCACGCCCGGATGCGGTCGGCGCGGCGCTTGGACAGCACCACCAGGCCGCTGGTGGATTCCACCGCCTCCAGGTACACCTCGATCTCCGTGCCCGGGGCGGCTTCGGAGGGGTCGGAGAACTCCTGGAGGTCCACCACGCCCTCGCTCTTGAGGCCCACCTCCACGAACACGTCGTTGCCCGTGACCGTCACGATCCTGCCGGTCAGGACGCTGCCCACCTGGAACTGCGAAGAGGACTCCTGAAGGATCTGGTCCAACCCCGCCGTCGCATCCTGATTGCCCAATGCCACCGCCAGCTCGCTGCTGACTTCCTCGTCCGTTACGCCAAGCGAACGGATCAGATTCTTGTCTACCATGCTCTTCCTGTTCGTACCTGTCCCGATGACATCGCGGCGACGCTCCCGGGCCCGCTGCCCGGGCGCCGCGGCCGCCTGCCAGGCCGGCGGCGAGCCGATCGGACCGCCCGATCTGCACCGATGGTACTGCCTTCGCGCATACGATCGATGATGGCGAACCTTAAATACTAGCGGCGTTTCTCCACCCGCTCAATACTATAAACTCAAAATGGAACCCCTGTGATTGGCCGAATCGCCGCGGATCGCGCCGATCCCGCGGCTTGCCCCGCGGGGGCTTGTACCTGTCTAGCGGGGCCCGGGTGCCACGGGCTGCTTGTCGAAGATCCGCCGTGGCGGGCAGCCCGTGGGGGAAGGGGAAGGATCGTTCGGCAGGCAGCCCGCCCCATGCCGCACAGGCTGCAAGCAGCCTGTGGCACCCAAGCTAAGTGCCATGCCTGGAAACGGATACCATCTCGCTAAGCAGGTACGGGGGCTTGCCCCGCGGGGGCGCCGCCGTAGAATGCACCCCGGCCACCGACAGCGGAGAGCGACATGGACATCGATTTCGACCGGATCACCAACCCCGTTCTCGACCGCCGTCCGGACGTCTTCGTCCGCGACCCCGCCCTGGTCTACGACGAAGGCACATTCCATTGCTTCTACACCGCGGCCGAGAAACGCCCCGGCGGCTACCAGCTCTTCCTGGACGTCAGCACGTCCCCGGACCTGGTGGCGTGGTCGGCCCCGCGCCGGCTGACCACCAGCGAGCTGAGCTTCTCCAGCCCGGGCAACGCGATCCGCCATGAGGGCAAATGGGTGCTGTGCCTGCAAAGCTACCCGATCCGACCGGGCGAGCAGTACGGCTCGGAGGACTCCCGCCTGTGGCTGATGGACAGCGACGACCTGATCGCCTGGACCGCACCGAGGATGATCGCCCCGCAGGGCTGCCAGGCCAAGTGGGCCAACACCCCCCGTCAGATCGACCCGTACCTCGTCGAGCACGACGGGCGGTTCTGGTGCCTGTACAAGGCCAAGGGCTGCCTGGGTTTGCTGGTCTCGGACGACCTGGCCGACTGGTCCGAGGCCGCCTCCGACGCGCCCGTTCTGTCGCCCGCCGACACGCCCGACGGC